>JBFHGI010000001.1:0-36545 GCA_041583175.1 Pseudorhodobacter sp.
ACCGATGCGCAGGGCACAGTGGAAAGCGTGACCTCGGCGGCGACAGCGGCGGTTGCCAATGTCAACGATCTGCCGACCGGCACCGTGACCATCACCGGCACGGCGACGGAAGACGAAACTCTGACCGCCTCGAACGATCTGGCGGATGAGGATGGTCTGGGCGCGATCAGCTACCAGTGGCAACGTGACGGGTCCGCTATCTCGGGCGCGACCGATGCGACCTACACTCTGGGTCAGGACGATGTCGGGGCTACGATCACGGTTGTGGCCACTTACACCGATGCGCAGGGCACAGTGGAAAGCGTGACCTCGGCGGCGACAGCGGCGGTGGAAAGCGCGGTCAATATCATCACTGGCACGGATGGTGATGATGAACTGATCGGGACTGCTGGGGATGATCTGATCATCACCGGAAATGCGACCCCGGATGGCGATGTGGTCATCGGCTCTTCTGGCGATGATATGATCGACATGAGTGGCAATGACGGCATGAATGGCTTTGTCGAGATTGATTATAGCGATCTTACGGGGCCGATTGCAGCTACCATCAACGGGGTCGCCAATACCGGCACCGTGGATAAGGGTGCGGCAGGAACCGATACGCTGACCAATGTTGAGAAGCCTCTGAACGGGGGTGTCGTCAATGGAGGTCTGGCGATCAGAGGCACCGCCGGGGATGACGCATTCGATGTTACCCTCGATGCGGACCAGTGGATCAGCCTGCGCAGTGGTGCTGGTCTGGACAGCTTCATCTTGAATGGCACAGGCCAATTCCGACTGGATCTTCGCGGTGGTTCTGGCATCAATGTCAATCTCTCTACAGGTCAGATCCTGAATGACGGTTACGGCAATGCCGAAACCATCAGCGGGACCGGCAGTGTCTGGGAGGTTTATGGCACGGACGGTGATGATACCTTCATCGGCTCGGCGGCGAATGAAAGCTTCCGCAGCCTGGGTGGCAATGACACGGTTGACGGGGGCGCAGGCTTTGACCGGTTGCGCTATGATACCGGCACGATTGCATCCATCTCGGCCAATCTGGCAACCGGTATCATTACCGGAAGCTTGACGGCGGGCGGTACCTTCACCGATACGGTCAGCAACTTCGAGCATATCCGCGGATCGGGTGGTGATGACATGATCACTGGCGATGCAGCGGTCAACCGGCTTGAAGGGCGTGACGGCAACGATACGCTTAACGGCGGAGAAGGGGCCGACACGATTGATGGTGGTAACGGTAATGACACGGCCGATTACTCGGGCTCGGCTGGTTTCGTGAACATCTCGCTGGCCTCTGGCTATGCGGGAGGTGGCGCGGGGAGCCATGCGATCGGCGATACCTTCGTCAGCATCGAAAACCTGACCGGTTCTGCCTTCAACGATTTGCTGAGCGGCGATAGCGGAGCCAACATCCTGATTGGTGGTGACGGGAATGACCTGTTGCGCGGTCGTGCCGGTGGTGACGTGCTGAATGGTGGCAATGGCAGTGACACGGCCAACTACTCAGACTCGGCAGGCTTCGTGAACGTCTCGCTGGCCTCTGGCTATGCTGGTGGCGGGTCGGGCAGCCATGCGATTGGCGATACCTTCATCAGCATCGAGAACCTGACAGGTTCTGCCTTCAACGATCTGCTCAACGGCGACGGTGGGGCCAACATCCTGAACGGTGGTGCGGGTGCTGACAAACTGGATGGCCGGGGTGGTAGTGACACGGCCAGCTATGAAGACTCAGCCGGTTTCGTGAACGTCTCGCTGGCCTCCGGCTATGCGGGGGGTGGCACAGGGAGCCATGCCATCGGCGATACCTTCGTCAGCATCGAGAACCTGACCGGTTCTGCCTTCAACGACTTGCTGAGCGGCGATAGCGGAGCCAACATCCTGAGCGGCGGCGCGGGCAATGACCTGCTGCGCGGTCGTGCAGGGGGCGATGCCTTGTTCGGCGGAACGGGCAGCGACACTGCCAGCTACTCGGACTCGGCAGGCTTCGTGAACGTCTCGCTTCTGACCGGCTATGCTGGTGGCGGGTCGGGCAGCCATGCGATCGGCGATACGTTCAACAGTATCGAGAACCTCGCAGGGTCGGCCTTCAACGACTTGCTGACCGGTGATGCCAATGCCAACGTCCTTTCGGGGGCGGGCGGCGATGACCTGCTGCGCGGCAATGGCGGCAATGACACACTGTTCGGCGGTGCTGGTGCCGATCAGTTTGTCTTCACCACCGGTTTCGGGGCCGACACTGTAAGCGACTTCCAGGTCGGCGCTGACAAGCTGAGCTTTGCCGAACATGCGGGCGTCAATGCATTTGGCTCCTTGACCATCACCGCCAGCGGTGCGGATGCGCTTGTCGCAGATGGCTTGGGCAATAGCGTGACCGTTCTCAACATGGCAAACCTGCTGACCGAGACCGACTTCATTTTCTAAGGTCGGGATCTCCCATCAAAATACAAGAAGGCCCCGGCAGTTCTGCCGGGGCCTTTTTCTTTGGCTCAGTCAGAGGCGTGATGAAACGGGAACTATCCGTCAGGTTGTGTTGCCCATGACAAAATACTGACACAATTGTATATTTTAGTTGCACCACCAACGCCAGCGCAACCAGAAGCCTTCTTTCGATTAATCTGTGAGGACATATTATGCCAACGACCAACATTGACGTAATCAGATACGGTGGCCCATTGCAGCCTACCCAACTCTTGCTGGGATCACCCGTCATCCTTCTGGGTCTTCTGGCTCCCGGTGGGTCGGGTACCCTTGCCGATGACAACGGCACGCTGGGGTCGGCTGATGATAATATCAGCACATATGAAGGTGAACCGCTGACCTATATCGGAAGCGGGACTGTCACGCCGGGCGTCGATATTGCCGGTATTATCCTGCCGCTTGGCACGCCGGTTGATGTGGTTGTGTTCGCTGCGGATGGCATTACCTATTTCCATTATCCGAACGGCAACCCCGGCCTTGTCGGGGCAATTGCGCTTGTTCTAAACATCACGACAGCCCCGTTCGAAGTGTTTGCCAACCCCTACATCGGCACCAGTGCCAATGATGTCTTTGAAGGGGACGCGTTCAACAACACCATGACCGGGGATATCGGAGAAGACATACTGTCCGGGGCTGGCGGCAACGACACGATCGATGCCGGTGCCGGCAATGACATGATTTATGGCGGAAGTGGGAGCGACCTGCTTTTCGGACGTTCCGGGGATGATACCATCAATGGCGGCGCAGGGGCCGATACGATTGACGGTGACGCCGGATCGGACACGGCAGATTACAGCGGGTCGGCTGGCTTCGTGAATGTCTCGCTGATGAGCGGCTATGCAGGGGGCGGTGCGGGCAGCCATGCGATTGGCGACACATTCGTTAGCATCGAGAACCTGACAGGCTCTGCCTTCAACGATTTGCTCAGCGGGGATGCCGGTGCCAATATCCTGAACGGGGGCGATGGCGATGACCTGTTGCAAGGGCGTGCCGGTGCCGATGTGCTTATCGGTGGCGCAGGCAGTGACACCGCAAGCTATGCTGAATCGACCAGCTTTGTGAATGTCTCGCTGGCCACCGGCTTTGCCGGCGGCGGTGCGGACAACCATGCGGCCGGCGATACGTTCGACAGCATCGAGAACCTGACAGGCACGTCTTTCGACGATATTCTTACCGGTGATGACGGAGCCAATATTCTGACCGGCCGTGCAGGCGACGATCTGCTGGTGGGGGGTAAAGGGCGCGACGTTCTGGATGGTGGCAGCGGCAACGATACCGTTAGCTATGCGGATTCAACCAGCTTTGTGAACGTCTCGCTTGGCACGGGTTATGCAGGCGGTGGCGCAGGAAGTGATGCAATCGGTGATACATTCATCAACATCGAGAACCTGACAGGCTCTGCCTTCGACGATTTGCTCAATGGCGACGCCGGGGTGAACATTCTGATCGGCGGCACGGGCGATGACCAGTTGCGCGGCCGTGCGGGCGGGGACTTTCTGTTTGGCGGCGAAGGCAGCGATACCGCATTTTATATGGACTCCCAGGGTTTCGTGAATGTCTCGCTTCTGACCGGCTATGTCGGCGGCGGGTCGGGCAGCCATGCGATCGGCGATACATTCGACAGTATCGAGAACCTGACAGGATCGTTTTTCGACGACCTGCTTAGCGGGGATAACAATGCCAACATACTGTCCGGCGGAGCGGGCAATGATATTCTGCGCGGTCGTGGCGGCAACGATATACTGTTTGGCGAATCCGGGGCAGACCAATTCGTCTTTAACAATGGCTTTGACGCCGACACGGTCGCTGATTTTGAAATTGGGGTCGACAAGCTCAGCTTTGCCGAGAATACCATCATCAACGCCTTTAGCAGCCTGACGATCACGGACAGCGGGTTGGATGCGCTTGTCGAAGATGGCTTGGGCAATAGTGTGACAGTCATCGGAATGGCTGGCCAACTCAGTGAGACCGACTTCATCTTCTAAGGGCGAAAACGTCCATCGAGACACAAGACGGCCCCGGCAGCAGTGCCGGGGCTTTTCTGTCAGGCGGTTAATCTGCCGTGTCACCCGTAATGCGGGCTAGCGTCCTGTAGACAGTCGGCCTTGATACAGAGAAAAGCTCGGCAAGGTCACTGATGGAATAGTCGCCGGTGGCATGCATGCGGCCAAGTCTCAAAATGCGTGGCAAGGCTCACAACTCGTCACCATTGCAAACGCGATGCTGAGACCGGGTGTTCCATGGCGACAAAACCAAGCCACGTAACACAGTTGGTAGAAGGCACCCATATCTCGCAGATACCATCCAAGGATTTTCTGTTCAGATAATGCAGAGGTTGCGTTCGGCACAGCAGTTTGACAAGAGAGTCGCGAAGATCGGGCGCAGCGGAGCATGGCGGCATGAAGCTTTTGACGGTGGGGGCGGGCCTTTCGGGGGCTGTGCTGGCGCGGCAACTGGCCGAGGCGGGGCACCAGATCACGGTGCTGGACCAACGCGCCCATATTGCGGGCAATTGCCATACCGAACGCGACGCTGAAACCGGCGTGTTGGTGCATGTCTACGGCCCCCATATTTTCCACACCGATGACGCAGAGGTCTGGGACTATGTGCAGCGTTTTTCGGCCTTCAAACCCTATCTGAACCGGGTCAAGACCACCGCGCAGGGCAAGGTGTTTTCCTTGCCGATCAACCTGCATACGATCAACCAGTTCTACGGGCGCACCATGACCCCCGATGAGGCGCGGGCCTTTATCGAGGCGCAGGCGGATACCTCCATCACCGATCCGCAAAGCTTCGAGGAACAGGCCCTGCGCTTTGTCGGCCCCGATCTTTATGAGGCGTTTTTCAAGGGCTACACGATGAAACAATGGGGGTGTTCGCCCCGTGATCTGCCGGCCTCTATCCTCAAACGCCTGCCGGTGCGTTTCAATTACGACGACAATTACTTCGCCCATCGTTTTCAGGGCATGCCAGAGGATGGTTATACCCCGATGGTGGCCCGCATGTTGGATCATCCAGCCATCGACGTGCATCTGGACAGGGGCTTCACCCCTGATATGGCCGCGCGGCATGATCATATCTTCTGGAGCGGGGCGCTGGATGGTTACTTCGGCAACCGTCTGGGGCGGCTTGGCTATCGCACGCTGGATTTCAAGCGCACAGTGGGGCAGGGCGACGCACAGGGCTGCGCTGTGATGAATTACGGCGATACCGATGTGCCTTGGACCCGGATCACCGAACACAAGCATTTCTCGCCTTGGGAAACCCATGAAGGCACGGTCTGCTATCACGAATATGCCCGCGCCTGTGAGGCGGGCGATACTCCCTATTACCCGATCCGTCTGGTGCAGGAAAAAGCCTTGTTGCGCGACTATATCGCCTTGGCCCATGCGACCGAGGGCGTCACCTTTGTCGGGCGTCTGGGCACCTATCGCTATCTGGATATGGATATCACCATCCGCGAGGCACTGGATACCGCACGGATGTTTACCGCTGCCCTTGCCGCGGGCGAAACCCCGCCGGTGTTTGCAGTGGACCCGCTGTAACGGGCTATTTGCCGGCTTCGGGGCTTAGATGTGCCCGCCCGATGCTGTCATAGGCTTCAAACCCGGCGCGGCGGGCGTCTTGAAGCGAATAGATGTTGCGCAGATCGGCCAGTCGCGCTGTTGCCATCTTACGGGCGATCCGCTTGAGGTCCAATGCGCGGAACTCATTCCACTCGGTCAGGATTACCAGCAGATCGGCATTATTGACCGCTTTATAGGGATCATCGGCCCAAGTCACGCCGGGCAATAGCGCCTCGCCTTCGTGGCGGCCTTGTGGGTCCACCACCCGCACCCGCGCGCCGCCGCCGACAAGGGCGGGGATGATCGTCAGGCTGGGGGCGTCGCGCATATCATCGGTATTGGGTTTGAAGGTCACGCCTAGCACCGTAACGGTCTTGCCATTGAAACTGCCGCCACACAGATCCAGCAGCTTGTCGATCATCCGGCGCTTGATCTCGTCATTCACCTTGATCACGGTTTCGGTGATCTGCATCGGCACGGCATGTTCCTGCCCCATCCGGGCCAAGGCGCGGGTATCCTTGGGAAAGCAGGAGCCGCCATAGCCGGGGCCTGCATGCAGGAACTTGTTGCCGATGCGCCCGTCCATGCCCATGCCCTTGGACACTTGCTTGATATCGGCGCCCATCCGTTCGCACAAAGCCGCGATTTCATTGATAAAGGTGATCTTGGTCGCCAGAAACGCATTGGCGGCATATTTGATCATCTCGGCGCTTTCCAGATCGGTCACGACAATCGGGAAATCGCGCAAATAGAGCGGGCGGTAAATATCGGCCATCACCTGCGCGGCACGCTCCGATTGCACGCCTACCACCACACGGTCCGGCTTCATGAAATCATCCAGCGCCGCCCCTTCACGCAGGAATTCCGGGTTGGAGGCGACATCGAAATCCAGCGCAGGATTGGCCTTGGCCACGGCCTGTTTGACGCGGCGATTGGTGCCAACGGGCACAGTGGATTTGGTGACGATCACCACATAATCGGTCGCGGCTTGAGCCACTTCTTCGGCGGCAGCCATCACATAAGTCAGGTCGGCATGGCCATCACCGCGCCGGGTGGGGGTGCCTACGGCAATGAACACCGCCTCGGCCCCGGCCACGGCCTGCGCCAGATCCTGTGTGAAGCTCAGACGTCCGGCGGCAACATTCTTGGCCATCAGCTCTTGCAGGCCCGGCTCATAGATCGGCACTTCGCCATGTTCCAGCAGATCGATCTTGCGCGGGTCCTTGTCGACGCAAATCACTTCATGCCCGAAATCGGAAAAGCACACCCCTGAGACAAGCCCCACATATCCGGTTCCGATCACTGCGATTTTCATAAGCGTTTCCTGTGGTTACTGGAAAATTCTGGCAGGGCCGGAGTGCGGGCCCCGCCAGAACATCAACTGGCAAGCAAGGCGGCGATTACCTGTTCGGCGGCTTCTTCTGCGGTCAGGGCCACTGTGTTGACGATAAGCTCGGCCGTTTCCGGCGGCTCATAGGGGCTGTCGATCCCGGTAAAGTTCTTCAAGTTCCCCGCGCGGGCCTTTTTATAAAGCCCTTTCACATCGCGCGCCTCGGCCACTTCCAGCGGCGTGTCGACATAGACCTCCATGAATTCACCTTCGGCCATCATCTCGCGCACCATCCGGCGTTCGGAGCGGAAGGGCGAGATGAAGGCGGTCAGGACAACCAGGCCCGCATCGGTCATCAGCTTTGCCACCTCGCCGACACGGCGGATGTTTTCCACCCGGTCGGCATCGGTAAAGCCCAGATCGCGGTTCAACCCGTGGCGCACGTTGTCGCCATCCAGCAAGAAGGTGTGCTTGCCCATCGCATGCAGTTTCTTTTCCACGATATTGGCGATGGTGGATTTGCCCGATCCCGAAAGCCCGGTGAACCAGACCACCTTTGCCTTCTGGTTCTTGATCGCGGCATGGGCGTCACGATCTACATCGACGGCTTGCCAATGGATGTTCTGGCTGCGGCGCAGCGCAAAATGCACCATGCCGGCGGCGACGGTCGCATTGGTCATGCGGTCGATCAGGATGAAGCCGCCGAGGTCAGGGTTCTGGGCATAGGCTTCAAACGGAACCGCGCGATCGGTGGATATATTGACCACCCCGATCGCATTCAGCGCCAGCGTCTGCGAGGACAGATGTTCCAGCGTGTTGACGTTCACCTCATATTTCGGCTCGGTCACCGTCGCGGTCATGGTCTGGGTGCCCATTTTCAGCAAATAGGGCCGGCCGGGCAGCATTTCCGCCTCGCCCATCCAGACCAGCGTTGCCTCGAACTGGTCGGCGACTTCGCAAGGCGCGTCTGCTGCCGTGATCACATCGCCGCGCGAACAATCCACCTCATCGGCAAAGGTCAGGGTGATGGATTGGCCTGCGACGGCGCGGTCCAGGGTGCCGCCATAGGCCACGATGGATTTGACGGTCGTGGTCTTGCCCGAAGGCAGCACGCGGATCGCATCGCCGGGGGCAATGGAGCCTGACCCGATCAACCCGGCAAAGCCGCGGAAATCGAGATTGGGCCGGTTGACCCATTGCACCGCCATGCGGAATGGCTGATCTGCCATTTGCGCCTGGTTGATCGGCGCGTCTTCCAGATGGCCCAGCAGGGTAGGGCCCTGATACCACGGCATGTTTTCCGATTTCGTGACGATATTATCGCCCGCCAGCCCCGAAATGGGCATCGGCAAAAACGACTTCATTCCGATTTGCTGGGCGAAATGTGAATAATCCTTCACAATCTCGTAAAACCGTTCCTGACTATAGCCGACAAGATCCATCTTGTTCACCGCCAGCACGATATTCTTGATACCCAGCAGGTTCACCAGATAGGAATGCCGCCGCGTCTGGGTCAGCACCCCTTGGCGCGCATCAATCAGAATGACCGCAAGGTCGGCGGTCGAGGCCCCCGTGACCATATTGCGGGTATATTGCTCATGGCCGGGCGTGTCTGCGACGATAAACTTGCGCTTGTCGGTGGCAAAGAAGCGGTAGGCGACGTCAATGGTGATGCCTTGCTCGCGTTCGGCAGCCAGACCATCGACCAAAAGCGCGAAATCAATGCCGGCCCCTTGGGTACCATGCGCCTTGCTGTCGCTTTCCAGACTGGCAAGCTGGTCTTCAAAGATCATCTTGCTGTCATAGAGCAAACGCCCGATCAGCGTGGATTTGCCATCATCGACCGAGCCGCAGGTGATGAACCGAAGCATGGTCTTGTGCTGGTGTTTTTCGAGGTAGGCCTCGATATCCTCGGCGATCAGCGTATCGGTGACATAAGCGGGGTCTTTGGGCGTAAGCGCAGACATCAGAAATACCCCTCTTGTTTCTTTTTCTCCATGGATGCGGCCTGGTCGTGGTCAATCGCACGGCCCTGCCGTTCCGATGTGGTGGTCAGCAGCATTTCCTGAATGACCTCAGGCAAGGTGGCAGCCATGCTTTCCACGGCACCGGTCAACGGATAGCAGCCCAGCGTGCGGAACCGGACCGAGCGCATTTCGGGTTTTTGGCCCTTTGCCAGCGGAAAGCGGTCATCATCCACCATGATCAGCATGCCGTTATATTCCACCACCGGACGCGGGGCGGAAAAATACAGCGGCACAATCTCGATGTTTTCCAAGTGGATATATTGCCAGATATCCAGTTCGGTCCAATTCGACAGCGGGAAGGCGCGGATGCTTTCCCCCTTGGCCTTGCGGGTGTTGTAAAGCTTCCACAGCTCGGGGCGCTGTTGCTTTGGGTCCCAGCGGTGATTGGCCGAGCGGAAGGAGAAAATCCGCTCCTTGGCGCGGGATTTTTCCTCATCCCGGCGCGCGCCGCCAAAGGCCACGTCGAAATTATACTTGGTCAGCGCCTGTTTCAGCCCTTCGGTTTTCCACATATCCGTGTGCAGCCCGCCATGGTCGAACGGGTTGATGCCCTTTTCCACCGCTTCGGGGTTCTGATGCACGATCAGGTCCATGCCTGCGTCTTTGGCCGCCTTTTCGCGCAGTGCATACATATCGCGGAATTTCCACGTTGTATCGACATGCAGCAGCGGGAAGGGGGGCGGCGCGGGATAGAACGCCTTTTTTGCCAGATGCAGCATGCAGGCGCTATCCTTGCCCACGGAATAGAGCATCACCGGATTGTCGGCATTCGCCACCACCTCGCGCATGATATGGATGCTTTCCGCCTCCAGCCGCTGTAAATGTGTAAGCCTGCTGGCGGAAAGCTCCGGGTTAAGGGGGGCGCTGCTGCTCATCGGTGGCCTCTTCGAAATTGTTTGTGGGTGTTTTGCAAATTCTGGCCCCTTATCCAAGGGCTCTTCTTCAGAAGGCACATCAGGCATGCCGACTGTGCCCACCTTATGACGCGCGGTTTACGCTTTCCACGATCCTGTCCAGAACCTCGTTCAGCAAGCTCTGGTCCTCTGCCTCGCCCATGACGCGGATCAAGGGCTCGGTGCCGGATTTGCGGATCAGCAAGCGTCCGCTGCTGCCAAGAGTGGCTTCGCCTGCGGCGATCACCTGCTGCACCTCATCGCTGTCCAGCGGGGCCTTGTCATGGGCATAGCGGACATTGACCAGCTTTTGTGGCACCTGTTCGAACACGCGCCCCAAAGCGCTGGCTTTTTTGCCGGTTTCTACCATGGCTGCCAGAAACTGCAGCGCCCCGATCACCCCGTCGCCGGTGGTGGCGTAATCGGTCATCACGATATGGCCCGATTGCTCACCGCCGAGGTTGTGACCCTTGGCGCGCATCGCCTCGACCACATGGCGGTCACCGACTGCGGTGCGTTCCAGCCCGATACCCTGGGCTTGCAAGAACCGCTCCAGTCCCAGATTTGACATGACGGTCGCCACCAAAGCATTGCCCTGCAAGCGCCCCTCGCGCGCCCAATGCGAGGCGATCAGCCCCATGATCTGGTCGCCGTCGATAATATGGCCTTTTTCATCGATCAGGATTACCCTGTCGGCATCGCCGTCCAGACAGATGCCGATATCGGCGCGGCTTTCGCGCACTTTGCGCGCGGCGGCTTGCGGATGGGTGGACCCGCATTCGGCATTGATGTTGAACCCGTCCGGTTCCACTCCGATCGGGATGACCTCGGCCCCCAGTTCCCACAAGACGGCCGGGGCGGTGCGATAGGCCGCGCCATTGGCGCAATCAATCACAATGCGCAGCCCGTCCAACCGCTTGCCATTCGGAAAGGTGGTCTTGGCATATTCGACATAGCGTCCGCGCGCATCTTCCAGACGCCGCGACCGGCCGATGTTTTCAGGGGCCGCCGGGGCCACGCCTTTTTCCAGCAGGTCCTGAATCGACTGCTCATCCGCATCGCTGAGCTTGAAGCCATCGGGGCCGAAAAACTTGATGCCATTGTCGGAGGCGGGGTTATGGCTGGCCGAGATCATCACGCCGACATCGGCGCGCAGGCTATGGGTCAGATAGCCGATGGCCGGCGTTGGCACCGGCCCCAATACAAACACATTCATGCCGGTTGAGGTGAATCCCGCTGTCAAAGCCGTTTCGATCATATAGCCCGACAGGCGGGTATCCTTGCCGATCACCACGCGGTGCTCTTGCTTGTCACGTCGGAAATGCCGCCCCGCCGCTGCCCCCAGCTGCAAGGCCACTTCCGCAGTCATGGGCCATGTATTGGCCTGACCGCGCACCCCATCGGTGCCAAACAGATTTTTGGACATATCGTTCCTTCCGGATCAGCAAAAGCAGCCATGCGGCCAGTATACACAGCACTATCCTTGTCCTGCAGGAAAAGCAATTCTGCCGCCGCCACCTTGATCACCATAACTATCGCCGGGCAAATCACAGGGGGCTCAGATGATCGCGGCGGCGGGATCAGCGGCGAAATCCGCCAGCAGGTCGCGCTGGCGGCGGGTCAAGATCTTGTCCATCCTTGCACGTATATCGGGCCAGTCACCGGCGGCGACGCGGTAGAGCAGCACGTCTATGTCAGTCCCGTCCTCGCGGGTCTGGGTCCGCGTGCCGCTTTGCGCCACGCCGAGGAACTTATTGGTTTTTTGCGGGGTGGCATTGCCCTTCAACACTTCGCTGTTGAGCGCGGACGCGTGCAGCAGGTCAAAGGCCAATATCCCTGACACGGCAATCAGGATCGGGAAAAGGCCGGGGCGCACCGGCCCGTCGCCGCCGATATAACACCCCCAAAGCGCGCTGCCGTCGGGCTTGATGTTGACATTCAGCACGGCTTGCGGCGTTTCGTCTTCATGCAGGATGAAGAAATGGCGGTCATTGCGCGCGCCAAGTCCCGCCACAAACGCCAGATGCGCGTCGCGGGTGATTGGCGCATTGCTGAGCGAATTGGCACGCACATGGGGGGCGTTGCGCCAAGACAGTACCAGATCGGCATTGTCGGCGCTGAAGCGCTCCAGATGCAGGCCGGAGTTGCTCATGCGGTGGAACCGCCGTCGATGGTCATGATCGCACCCGTCATCATCGCGGCCTCATCCGACAGCAGATAGGCAGCGGCCCCGGCCACATCCTGCGGAGAGGGCAGACCCAGGGGCGCGCGGCGGCGCACGGACTCGAGCTTGGGACCTTCGAGCCCCGCGGTCATGGCGGTTTCCATATAGCCGGGTGCGATGCAGTTCACGGTGATCTTGGCGCGGCCCAATTCGCGCGAGAGCGAGCGGGTGAAACCCTCCAGCCCGGCCTTGGAGGCGGCATAGACCGCCAGACCGTTAAAGCCGGTGGAGGCGATGATGGAGGAAACATTGATCACCCGGCCCGTACGTTTGGTCAGCATGGAACGGCAGGCGTATTTGGTCATCAGGATTGGCGCCTCGAGGTTGACGCGCAGCACCTTGGATATCTCGGTCTGGTGCTGGGTGGCCAGCAACCCGTCCAACCCGATGCCCGCATTGTTGATCAGGCCATAAAGCGCGCCATATTCGCGTGTAATCGCCGTGACAAAGGCAGGAATGCCGTCGAGATCATCCAGATCATAGGATTTGTAGATCACGGTATCGGAATGGGCGGCGCGCAAGGCGTCGAATTCATCCGACGGCGAGCGCCCGACACAGATCAACCGGTAATCCGGTTCGCGCACCAGCCGTTCAACGATGGCCAGACCCAGCCCGCGGGTGGCGCCGGTGATGATGACATTCTTCAGCTTGCCTGTATCGGCCATGTCAGCTGTCCCTTTTGATTTTGCCTGCGGCATTTATCTCGAAACCGTCAAGCAGACGGATGGAGGCTGGCACCATGTGTTTTTCGAGCCGGGCGCGCAGAAACGCCCCCAGATCCTGTTTGAGGGTTTCAGGGGCGTCCGCTTTGGGCACCACATCGGCCATCACCAGCGCTCCCATGATCGGATTGGCCTTGGCATAGACCCGCGCCATCTGGACATGGGGATGCGCCAACAGCGCGCGCTCGACCTCTTCGGGGTGGACCTTGTTGCCGCCTACGTTGATCACTCCGCTCTCGCGGCCCTTGAAATGCACGCGGTCCTCGCGTTGTTCAACCATGTCGCCGGTATCCACCCAGCCGTCTTGCGCCAGTGTGTCACGGTCGCCCAGATACTGCGCGCCGACCTGTTCGTTGCGCACCCAGAGCCGCCCCTCGGCAATGCGCAGGCCGATGCCCGAGGGTGGATCGGTCAGATAGCTGGCCGGAAAGCCCGCCTTGCGGTCAATCACCGAAAAGCCGACGCCTGCTTCGGTCGAGGCGAAGATATGGCTGACCCGCGCATCGGGCCAGGCCCGCGCCACCGAGGCCAGCACCGCATCATCGGCAATCTCGCCGCCGAGCGTGATCTGGCGCAGGTCCATCTGCTTGTGCTGCGGGCACATCAGGATCTTGCGCCACATGGTGGGGGTCGCACTCAGATGGGTGACACCCTGCGTGCCCAGAAAGACCAACTGCGCATTCAATTCCGCATCCTGCGGCGGCAAGGCCAGACAGGCCCCCGACATCAGGCTTTGCAGCACGACCTGAAGGCCCGCGAAACGGGTGTAGTCATAGACCATACCCCAGACCTGCCCGCGTCCGCGATCGGTATCCAGCCGGGCTGTGCGTGTCAGGCTGGACAGGGAATGGCGTACCAGCTTGGGGGTGCTTGTGGTGCCCGAGGTGGTCATGATCCATGCGGTATCCGCACAAGGCGCGGTGGGGGAGGCGGTCAGATCGTCCAGATCCGCGGCCGTAGGTGCGGTAAGTCCTGCCTGTGCCAGTGCGGCGGCCTGCTGTGTCAGCACAAAATCGGGCGCCAGCAGATTCATCAACGGCGCCAGAACGGCCGGATCATGCTGGGGCGACATCAGCGAAACCGAGGCCGCCGTGCCATCAGCGGCGGCGAGCACCCGCAGGGCCAGTGCCAGATCTGCGTGGTTCACAACCAGCCGCCGCCCTGCCAACGCGGGCGCCAGCGCGCGGGCCGCTTCCGTCAGTGCCCCGAAGCTGACAACACCCTCGGTCGTCACCAGTGCCGGGCGAGCCGCATCAATCGCGTTCAGGGCGTCAGCAAAGCTCATGAGGGTTGGTTGGCCATGTAGAAGGCCAGGAATTCGTCGTATGTGCTGGGGTAATAGGCCTCGGTCGAAAGACTGAAGGGGTCAAACCCAAGTTCTTCTTCCAGACGGGTCACCAGAATGGCAAAGCCCAGGCTGTCCATGCCGGTTTCGAGCAGAACGGTATCGCCCTTCAAATCGGGTGCTTCGGCCCCGTCGGCCTGCATGGTGTAAATTTCGGCAAACAGACTGCGGATCGTGCTGTCCAGCGCGGCTTGGGAATGGCTCATGGTGTTGTGAAACTCCGGCTAAATGTGACGGTCATTTTAATGCGCCGATCCGACAATATGCTTTTGTAAGGCGGTGGCACAGCTATCAACGGGCATGCTCGATGTTAGGTCTTAAAGGGGATGGCATGTTCTGGCCAGTCCCCTTCCCGAGATTTTCGCAGACCCGTCCCGTCCAGGTCAGGTATAATGCTCCGCTGCCAGCGGGGTGCCTGCTTCGATATCGCGGGTCGCGACCTTGCCCAGCACGTCCTCATAGTGACGGGTGTGCAGCCCGTTGGCAGGCCGGATGGAGCGCAGGTTTTCGGGGGTAAACATCTCACCCTTTTTCAAAGCGCCCGTGACATAAAGCGAGCGGCGGAAGTCGCGGGTGCGCACCTCGCCCTTGCTGGGCTCGAAGGTGATCTGACCCAACGCGGCTTCCGCATCGCGCACCACGCGGACCATGTCGGTAAATTCATCGGGTTCCAGCGAGAAGGCGCTGTCCGGCCCACCATCGGCGCGCGCCAGCGTGATGTGCTTTTCAATCACCTTGGCGCCAAGGGCGGTGGCCACCATCGGCAGGGTAGGGCCCATCGTGTGATCCGACAGGCCGGGGATCACCTTGAAGCGCTCGGCGAATTCCACCATCGTGGCGAGGTTTGCTTCTTCCACCTTGGCCGGATAGGCGGCAGTGCATTTAAGCAGGCAGATATCCTGGCAGCCATTGGCGCGCAGAGTTGCCAGCGCCTCTTCGATCTCGGCCAGATTGCCCATGCCGGTGGAAATCAACACCGGTTTGCCGGTCTGGGCCACGCGCTTGATCAGCGGAATATCGACCAACTCGCTCGAGGCGATCTTGTAGAAATCGACGCCCAGATCCTCAAGGTAATCGACAGCCGTAAAATCAAACGGGGTCGACAGCGCCTGCATCCCCAATTCCCGCGCCCGGTCAAAGATCGGCTTGTGCCATTCCCACGGCAAGGAGGCTTTTTCAAACAGCGAATACAGGGTCTCGCCTTCCCAGATCGTACCCGACACCTGAAATTCGGGACGGTCGGATTTGATGGTCAGCGTGTCAGCCGTATAGGTCTGCAGCTTGATCGCATCCGCGCCCGCCTTAGCCGCCGCATCGACAATCTCCAGCGCGCGGTTCAGATCGTGGTTATGGTTCGCCGATACCTCTGCAATGATGAAACAGGGATTATCGCCGCCGATATTGAGGTCCGAAAAGCGGGTAACAGGCAATGGATCAACCTTTGTCAGAAAGAGGGTGTGTCGGGGCACTATGTAACAAGGCTTTTGCAGTGTGAACAGCCCTTCGCCCCGGGGCTGCGCGCTTTTCGCCCGCGATCTTGTGCCGACGCTGTGCCCGGGTTGGGGATCGGGCTTGACTCCATAGGCCGAATACCATTTTAACCCCGCAGGTTTCGGGTGCGGCAGGCGATTGGTGCCGGTTCCGATTTGGAGAACAGACAGCGTAACAATTCGCGCTAAAGTGGATTTATCTTCTGTCTGTGTAATCAAGAGCACCGCGAAGGAGTCTTCGGGGTTTGTTTAACGAATGAAAAGGATTGGAGCAGCCATGAGCCGCACTCTCAATGAATTTGATCAGAATATGGCCGATCTGACAGGAAAAAACATCCTGATCACTGGTGGGACCGGGTCTTTTGGCCAGAAGTTTGTCCGCACGATTATCAATAACTGGGATGTAAAGCGGCTGGTCGTCTATTCGCGAGACGAACTGAAGCAATATGAAATGGCGCAGGACATGCGCGCCGAGATGACCCCGGAAAACTTTGCCAAGCTGCGGTTTTTCATCGGGGATGTGCGCGACGGCCCGCGTCTGCGCATGGCGATGTCGGGGATCAATTATGTGGTGCATGCCGCCGCCCTGAAACATGTGCCGATCGCCGAATACAACCCGATGGAATGCATCAAGACCAACCTTCTGGGTGCAGAGAATGTGATTGAAGCGGCCATTGAAAAAGGCGTTGAGAAGGTCATCGCCCTGTCTACCGACAAGGCCTGCAACCCGATCAACCTTTATGGCGCGACCAAGCTGGCTTCGGATAAATCCTTTGTCGCGGCCAATAACCTTGTCGGCGGCCCGACCCCGCGCTTTTCCGTGGTGCGTTACGGCAATGTTGTCGGCTCACGCGGGTCGGTTGTGCCCTTCTTCCGTAAGATCGCGGAGAACGGCACCGAAATCCCGATTACCGATATGCGGATGACGCGGTTCTGGATCACCTTGCAACAAGGCGTGAACTTTGTTCTGTCCAACTTCGAGATCATGCAGGGCGGCGAGATTTTTGTGCCGAAGATTCCCTCGACCAAGATCACCGATCTGGCGCATGTCATCGCACCGCAGCTGCCTACCCGTGAAATCGGCATCCGCCCCGGCGAAAAGCTGCATGAGATGATGATCTCGGAAGATGACGCCTATGTCACCGTTGATCTGGGGGATCGTTACGCGATTGAACCGGCCTTTTCGGAATATTCGCGCAAATCGCTGAAAGACGTGTATGGTGCCAAGCCGGTTGTGGACCGTTTCTCTTATTCCAGCGATAGCAATGACTGGTGGCTCGACAATGACGAAATGACCGCCATGCTGAACGTCGCAAAGGTTTAATCCGGCCCCAATATGGCTGCAGCCTCCCCCCAGCCTGTTCAACAGCGGGTCGTGTTTCGTGCCGATGCCGGCCAACGAATCGGCACCGGCCATGTGATGCGGTGCCTGTCGATTGCGGACAGGCTGGCACAGATGGGGGCGCGCGCGCGCTTCGTCTGCAAGGCGCATGATGGCCATATGGCCGCGCAAATCCGGGCGCGGGGCTATGGCTGTGATCTGCTGCCTGTCACCCCGGACTGGCACGCTGCCGATTATCTGGGGTGGCTCGGAGGCCCCATGGCCGAGGATGCAGAGCAGACGGCGGCGGCGATTGCGGCCACTGGCGGGGCGGATATGCTGGTGGTCGATCACTACGCGCTGGATGCAAGTTATCACCGTGCCTTGCGGCAGGTTGTGCCCCGTATCGCGGTGATTGATGATTTGCACAACCGCCCGCATGATTGTGACCTTTTGATCGACCAGAATATCGGCCATGATGCGGCGGCCTATGCCGGGCTTGTGCCTGACCATGCCCGATTTCTGGTCGGGGCCGATTATGCCCCGATCCGCGCCGCCTTTTTGGCCTTGCGGGCCGGTTCACTGGCGCGGCGCGCAGATATTGCCGTGCCCAAGGTGCTGCTGGTGTCTTTGGGCGGTTCTGACCCCGATAACGTGACCATGGCGGCATTGGATGCCCTGCGTCCGCCGCTGGTCTTTGATCAGGTGCATGTCGTGCTGTCCAGCGTGGCCCGCCATTTGGCGGCTGTGCGTGCGGTCGTGGCGGGGCTTTCCCATGTCACCTTGCATGTCGATACGCAGAAGATGCCGGAACTGATGGCGCAAGCGGATCTGTCGATCGGGGCGGCAGGGGTGACGGCGATTGAACGCTGTGTGCTGGGCCTGCCCACGCTTATGGTGGTGGTTGCCGATAATCAGATAGAGGCGGCGCATCGCATGGCCGCTTTGGGGGCTGTTAGCGTCCTGGGCAACACAGCCTCTATTACCTCACAAACCGTGCAGACGGCGCTGGCCGCCTTCATGGATGACACCACAGGCCGTCTGCAGGATATGAGCCGCTGCGCCGCCGATTTATATGATGGTCAGGGGCTGGACCGTATTGCCCCGGCCTTGTTTGAAACCATGTCTCCTGATACGGCCCCTTAACCCGTTATGACCCCTTAAAAGGAGTTTCCCCCGTGCTAGCCTATGGTCGCCAGTCCATTTCCCAAGAAGATATCAACGAAGTCACCCGCGTTCTGAAGGGCGATTTTCTGACCACCGGTCCCGAGGTTCCTGCCTTCGAGGCGGCATTTTGCGACTATACCGGTGCCGCCCATGCGCTGGCCTGTTCCAATGGCACGGCGGCTTTGCATATGGTTGGCATGGCGATGGATCTGGCCCCCGGTGATCAGGTCATCGTGCCGACCCTGTCCTTCGTCGCCACCGCCAACGGCCCGCATTATTGCGGGGCTGAGGTGATCTTTGCCGATGTGGACCCTGAAACCGGTTTGATGACCCCTGACACCTTGCAAGAGGCGCTGTCGCGGGCCGATGCCACGCGGCTAAAGGCGGTGTTTGTCGTGCATCTGAACGGTGCGCCGGCCGATCTGGCAAAAATTGCCGATATGACCCGCATCGCCGGGGCCTATCTGGTGGAAGATGCCTGCCATGCGCTTGGCTCTACCTATGCGATCGGCAATGGGCGCGGCCGGGTCGGCGATTGCCAGCTATCGGATTTTTGCTGCTTTTCCTTCCATCCGGTGAAAACCATCACCAGTGGCGAAGGCGGTATGGTGACCTGCCGCACGCCCGAGATGGCCAAGAAGCTGGCGCTGCTGCGCAATCACGGGTTGGAACGCGACGCGGAACTGTTTACCGACCCCGATATCGGTTTTGAACCGGGCAGCGGCGCGGCGAACCCTTGGGCCTATGAGTTGCAGATGCTGGGCTATAACTACCGGCTGACCGATTTTCAGGCGGCTTTGGGCCGCTCGCAGCTGGGGCGGATGCCGCAGTTCGGCTCTGCCCGCAAGGCGCTGGTGGCGGCATATCGGCGCAAGTTGGTGCCTTTGGCGCATCTGGTGCAACCGGTGCCCAATACTGCCGATGCCGAAGCGGTGCTGCATTTGATGGTGGGGCGTATCGATTTTGCCGCCTGCGGCAAAACCCGGCGTCAGGTGATGGCAGAGCTGCGCGCACTGGGTGTGGGCACACAGGTGCATTACATCCCGATCCATCGCCAGCCCTATTACCGCGCGCTGAACCCCGATCTGACCCTGCCGGGGGCAGAGGCCTATTACAGCCATTGCCTGTCCCTGCCGCTTTACCCCGATATGACCGAGGCGGATGTGGATACGGTTGTGCGCGCTCTGGCGCAGGTTCTGGGCGGCTGAAACGGCGACGGGGCGGAGAGAGGCGCCCTAGACCGGATCCTGAAGCGAGGCCGCCGCCAGATCGCGGATCAAAGCGGCATCAGGTTCGAAATGAAACGGGGTTTCGGGTTCTTCTGGCATGTCGGTTGAAAACGTCACCTGACGGGCGGCAGCGAGCTCGGCGTTCAAGGGGGCCAGACCGGCCAGAAAGCCTTGCCGCAGGGTGCTGCCCATCATGCCGCGCCCCGCCATGGCCTGTATCAGTTCAGCAGGTGGGTCCTTGCGCAGCCGCGCCACCAAAGGCCCCAAGGCATAGGGTAGGCCTGCGCGGTTGATATGCCGGATCACCTCGATCACCCCGGCGGGGGGGCTGACATTGGTTTGCGGTGTGGGGGCGATGTGCAAAGCCTTTCCAGACACCGCGGCCTCCAGTACCGGGCGGTGCAGGGCCTCGCCTTTCAGCAAATCATAATTCACCGCCGTGACCGGGCCAAACCTGTCCCAGCGGGTCAAATTGCGATGATAGTCAAAGCGGTCGCGAATTTCGGGATCTTCCAGAAAACGGCCAATGGGATCCAGCGCTACGGCTTTGCCTTCGCGCACATATTGCGAATAAAGCGATTCCGCATAGCGGTCCTGCCGGCGCAGAAAGCAGATGATCGAAAAATCGAATACATCGCGCCAGGGATCAAAGAAGTCCTGCAAGGCATCTTGCGGCAGGCTTAGCCCTTCTTCGCTCAGGATCAGGCAGCCGGCCTTGCTGGCGTGGAATTCTGCCAGAATGCGTGCGCGTTCGGCGGCCATAGCCGCAGGCCCGTTCAGCGTGGCGCGATAGATGAAATTATGCGCGGGCAAATGCGGATGCGGGTCGCGGGCGGGATCGGGATAGCAGATACCCGCTTTCAGAAGTACTGCGCGATTGTCACGCAGCGCCGACTGGATAGAGGTGGTGCCGGTTTTATGGGTGCCGATATGCAGCACCAACCGGGGCCGTACCGGAGCTTTGCGCCGAAAGGGCCACATTACCAATACCTCTCGGGGAACCAGTGATAGGTCGGGTCTGTCAGGTTATCGACCGGGCCACAAAAAGCCGCCCCACGCGCGCATCCCAACCAGTCGCCGCAGCGTGACCGGATCAAAAGCCGGTCCTGCAAGCGGTAAAGCAGCCATTGCAAGGGGCGCAACACATGGGTCGGGTCTGCCACTTCAAGCCCAAGGGCGGGGGCATCCGCGCCAAGGCAATAGCCATCGTCATTCTGGCAGACCAGCCGCCAGACATCCGGCTGCCCCGGCACCATCACGCCTTTCCAGCGGGTGCCGACAAAGGGGGGCCTTGTGCTTTGGGCCATGGTGACGCGGCGGCTGTCAAACACCCCATCGAGGTATAGCGGCGTTGCGGAGCCTGCCGCACGCAAAGCCATATGGAAGCCGTCGCGCAGGGCCAGCCCCGGCCAGCCGGGCAGTGGATCGGGGCTGCGCAAAAGCTGCGGCTCAGCCATTGCGATACCCCGATGTCAGCACGGCGGCCTCGCCTGTCCAGGCTGCCAGTTCGTCTTGCCAGAAGGGTTCTTGCATACAGGCGGTCAGCCGGTCGTTGTAATGGGCTTTCAGCGCGTCGAAGTTTTCGGCAAAGCGGTCAATCTCGGCATAAAGGCGCATTGCGGCCTGTGCCACGGAACGGCCATGCGCGCCATCTTGCGGGCGATAGATATATTGTGTCCAGGTATTCGGATTAGTCAGGATCACCTGTGTCAAAGGCTGGCGCGATGCCGTGTCGCGCCGGAAATCCTTGGAGGCATGGGCCGCCGCCGAACCGGCGCTACGGTCCACCGGCTGCGCGGGGGTCATATAGAGGAAGAAGTGATGTTCGGCCTGCCCATGGGTCGCATCGCTTTGATCTAGAATCTCTTGAATGATTTCGGGGGGGAGTTGTTCAAACCGCTGGTCAAAGCGGCGGAATGCGCCAAGGCGTTTGACATAGCGCGGGGCAAAGCCATGGGTCAGGAACATCTCACGATCATTGATATCGGCCAGAATGGTGGCGTAAAGTTCCAGCCCCATCGGGTCGGCAACCCCCAGATGCGACAGCGCCCGCTGCAAGAAGAACTGCACCAGCGTATCGGCACTTTCCTGCCCGTAGCACAGGTTCACAATCAGCCCGTGGCTGATCGACATCCATTCCTGACCATAGGAATGGGCCGGTTCATGCCAGGCGGCCAGATTGGGATTGGATAGGACCCCATGCCCGCGCGCCCGCCCGCGCAGTGAATATTCGATATCATCGCCGCGCAGAAAGAACGCCGCCGGATAGCCGATATCTTGCAACGCGGCATAGGGCAGACTTTGAAAGATGAAGGTGGAATATTCGGGATAATGCGCCGCGCCCATATCCTCGATCCCCTCGGTGCCTTCTATCTGGCGGCCATGGCGCAGAAAACGCGGGCGGATCACCTCGCGCTTGCCGGTGATGGACCCGCCCGCAAACCGCCCCCACATAGAGCCGTCTTCCCACAGCACCCGACGGTTGTTCTGACGAAACACCGGTGTGGTGAACATGGTGGTATCGCGGCGGAACAGGCTGGCCGCCCAGTTGCGCCGCAGACTTTCCAGCGAAATGCCCAGATCATCATCCAGCAGCAGGATTTCGTCGGGTACGACGCCTGCGGCTTCCAGCCCCTTGCGGGCATGCAACATCACCTGACTCATATTGCCGCCACCGCCCAGATTGGCCCCGGCATAGACAAAGACGTTGAACATGCCGCCCGCTGTTACCGTGCTGTAATCGCGCTTGCCGATGCCATTGCTGGCATCCAGCACGACAAAAGCGGTATTGCGCAGGAAGTGGCTGTAATCACCCAAAGCGGCCTCGCGGCGCAACTGGGCGAACAGGGCGACGATATCGCGCGTGCGCCCGAAGGTGCGCAACAGGACCACCATGCGGCCTTGCGCATCGCGTGGGGCGGCGGTTTCCCATGTCAGGCTGTCCAGCCGCGATTTTCCGGCCCGCGATTGCACTTGCGCAACCAGTCGGGTGGCTTCGGGGATGGCATGGGCATTGCCCAGCGAAACGCGCAGGCTGTCGGCGCTGGCCGCATCGGTCGCCGCATCGCCGAGCCGCCGCTTGTTACCGGCTTCGTTATAGGCATCAATGCTCAGATGGAACCGTCCCTTGCCGCGCAAGACCAGATGCAGGTTGTTCAGGTCGGTGTGGCGGCGGAACAGCTCGGGGAAAAACCCGTTGCGCAGGCTGTTGGTTGCCAGAAAATCCTGATTGGCCAAGGTCACGGGCAGGGCGGTCACGTTCGAGACGTGATCGGCGCCGGTGCTGAAATAAAGATCGGTCGTCTCGGGATCGGCATTGGTGCAGTCAAGCCCTTGCAAGGTGACCATATCACCCGTGGCCAAGGCCCGCGTCCGCTGTGCCCATTTGCTAAAGAATGGCGCGAGTTGGGACGGAATATCCGCCTGTGAATGCGCCATGGGGGACCTCCGGGACAATGAAACGATCATGGGTTTCCGAGTAACGAAGCCCATTCGTTTTGTCCAGTAAGGTCCCCCGGATCGAGATCAGGCGCAGGATGATCAGAAGATGAAATCGCTGCCCGAGATGTTGTTCGCCTCTCCCTGAAGCAGGATAGTGTTGCCAAAGGCATCGCTGACCAGTGCATCCGCGCCCGAGACGGTGATGGTCAGATCGGCGATCCCGTTGACCTGGGTGTTGCCGGACATGTCCAGCTTGTCGATACCATCCTCAAAATCGCCGATGATGTCATTGCCAAAGCTCGCACCAAAGACAAACACATCCTCGCCGCCATAACCGCGCAGACTGTCGTTTCCGGCAAGGCCGGTCAGCACGTTTTCGCCGGCATCCCCGCTGAGCGTGTCATTATAGGCCGACCCGGTCAGGTTTTCGATACTGCTGAACGTATCGCCCGCGGCATGGCTGCCCGCTGTATACCCGCTGTTGAGGCTGACATTGACCCCGCCCGAGGCGTCATCGTAAGTGGCGGTATCAGAGCCTTCATGGCCCCAAAGCTCATCCGCGCCCAAACGTCCCCGCAGCACGTCATCCCCCGCATCGCCGAACAGAAGGTTCACGCCGCTGTCGCCGCTCAGTACGTCATCAAACTGCGAGCCGTAGAGGTCTTCGATACTGAGCAGGGTATCGCCTGCTGCATGACCGCCGCTGGTAAAGCCTGTCGCCAGAGAGATGACCACCCCTTCATCGGACTCGGTGTAAAGGGCGGTATCTATCCCGCCATTGCCATTCAGCGTATCGGCTCCGGCGCGGCCTTGCAAAAAGTTGTCGCTGTTGTTGCCATTCAGAATGTCGTTGAAGGCCGATCCGGCCAGATCCTCGATCGAGTTCAGAACATCGCCGATGGCATGGCTGCCCGCCCCGCCGCCGGTAAAGCCGCTGAGCAGGCTGACATTCACAAAGGCGGCGCTGTCGGCGTAATCGGCGGTATCTATCCCGCCATTGCCGTTCAGCGTATCGGCCCCGGCGCGCCCGCGCAGAATGTTGTCACCCCCGTCA
This sequence comes from Pseudorhodobacter sp., assembly GCA_041583175.1. Lineage (GTDB taxonomy): Bacteria > Pseudomonadota > Alphaproteobacteria > Rhodobacterales > Rhodobacteraceae > Pseudorhodobacter. The sequence goes on from JBFHGI010000001.1 coordinate 24,288, forward strand.
CCGCTAAGGATATCGCTATGCGCCGAACCGCGCAGATTTTCGATACTGCTGAACGTATCGCCGATGGCATGGCTGCCCGCCCCGCCCCCGACAAAGCCCGAAGCGAGGCTGACATTCACAAACCCCGCCGAAGAGGCATAATCGGCGGTGTCAGAGCCTGCGCCGCCAAACAGGCTGTCATTGCCCGCGCGCCCTTCGAACACGTTGTCGCCGCTATCGCCGGTCATCCGGTCGCCAAGATTGGTGCCGCGGATATTTTCGATAGAGGAGAAAATGTCGCCGGTGGCATCGCTGAGTGCCGCACCGGTATAGCCGGTCTGCAATGACACATTGATCGCTGCCGCACTGTCGGCATAATCGGCCCAATCCTCGCCTGCGCCGCCGTCGAGCGTATCGGCCCCGGCGCGCCCGCGCAGCACATCGTCACCCAGCCCGCCATAGAGAGCGTTGCCACTGGCATCGCCGCTGAGGATGTCATTGAAGGCCGACCCGTCTACATTGCGAAAGCTGTTGCCCCCTGCGCCGTTCAGGAAAGTATCGCCAATCGCATGGCTGCCCGACCCGCCGCCCGCATATCCGGTGGCCAGAGAAACATTCACAAACCCGGCCGAGGAGGCATAGGACAGCGTGTCGCTGCCGCCATTGCCGATCAGGTTGTCCGCGCCAGCACCGCCTTCGATGGTATTGTTTTGAGCATTCCCAACAATGATATCGTTGCGCGAAGATCCGATGACGTTTTCGATGAGGATAAAGTGGTCATTGCCCTGACCGATGGCATGGATCTGGTTCGACGGGTCGGTGCCTGGAATGCCATTCAAGAACACCGTGACCGCCTGCGCGACCGAGGCGAAAGAGGCGGTATTATCGCCCAAGCCGCCATCCAGCGTGTCATTGCCCAAGCCGCCATCCAGCGTGTCATCGCCGCCGACCGGGATGAAAAGGCCCGCATCGGTGGCCGCAATGCTTAAGCTGCCATCGCCGATCAGCATGTCATTGCCCGCCCCGCCTTGCAGCAGATCATCGCCATAAAAGAAGGAGACATGGAAACCTGCCCCTTCGATTGTCACATCGCTATCGCCAATCAGGGTGAAGGCGCTATCGCTGCGGGATTGCGTGATGCGCAAGATATCATCGCCAAACGTGACGGTGATAGAGGGAGTGGCCACATTATCTGTGGAAACACTCGCGGCATCCCCATGGATGGCCCCTCCGGTTCCGAAAGCAGTCGAGGCGGCCACCTCGATTACATCATCGCCGAAGGTGTTGTTCGCCCCTGTGGTGCTGACTGTTACCGCATCTCCAAAAATTGCAACGGAGGATGGACCCAAGGGATTGTTGTCGGTAAAGGTGATGCGATCATGCCCGGCAGAAAACAAACCACCCGAGGCGGAGGCGAAGCTCTCAACATCGCCGGTAAGTATAGAAACGATGGCGTTGGTCACGGTGATTACATCATCGCCGCCGAGAAAGGCCTCATCTTCCGTGCTAACGGTATTGGCATCCCCCGTGATGAGGCTGACACTTGTTAGCCCGGTAAAAAATCGCGTGCCGGTAAGGTTGATAATATCATCGCCGCCGGAAGCTTGAACATTGACGGTGCTACTGAAATCCCCCGCCAGTATGGTGCCGGCGACATCGGTCAGTGTCAGGCTGTCATTGCCGCCCACGGCCGAAAAGAAAGGATCGCTTTCCCCACGTGCCACATGAAAGGCATCCCCGGTTATAAAGCTGAAACTGGTGAGCGAACGGTCCGGGTAAGGGTATGCTGACCCGTTTGACAGGCTTTGCAGCGTGATACTGTCATCGCCCCCAAAAAATGTGTCAAAGACATTGTTACCATCGCCAAGAATTATACTTGCGTTGGCAAGATTAGTCAGGGTGATGGTATCATCACCGCCATAGGTGGTGCTGCCAATCCCGCTTGTATACACATCGCCGATAACCAAACCGACCGAATTGTGGTTCATGGGCGCGGTATCATGAATGTCAACGATATCATCGCCGCCATAGACCGTACCGATGTTGTCTGGGGCAGGGCCGCTGCCACCGCCCACGTCACCGACAATGAGGTTGGCGGCGGTATTGATAAACCGGTCCGCCCCGCCATAGAGTGTGCCACCCGCATTCACCGTGAGCGCATCGCCCAATAAAGCACTTTCCGAATAGGTCAAGGTACTGGTGCTGTTCAAAAAGCTGTCTCTGCCGCCATACAGGACCTGGCCGGTGCCAACGCGCACAAAATCACCCATAATTTGCAGTGATGCGCCGGTATTGGGGATGAAAATTGTCGTATCGCCCGCCAGCACCGCATTCCAGAATCGTTCATGGTTGACGGTGGCGCTGCCTGCATCGACCAACAGGTTCAGCGGTGTGTCCAGTCCGGAAACCGACAGTATCGGATTATAGCTTCCGTCATTGATATTGATTGACTGCACCGTGCCGCCCAGACCGGCGGTGATATTGGCCAGATAGCTGAGGGCCGTGATGTTGTGACCGGTGGTCGAGGCCCATGTGTAGCTGAAGGGGGTGGAGGTACCGGTTGCAAAGCTGACTGCGTCGGGATCAAAGGCAGAAAAGCTTGTGGCGAGGCTGGATGCATCAATTTGTGCCATGGGTCTGTCCTATCTGTACATTAAAAAGCGCATGAAAAGCGCGGGAGCGAAGGCAAAATAATGCGCTCACCCTAGCACAGGTTTTCGATTTTTGGACCCGTTTATCCCTTTTTAGTCCGTGGTTTTGCGGCGGGCAGGCAGGGCCAGCCTAGCAACTGTATGTATAAAATAAAAAATTCGCTTCCGGACCCGAGGACGTCAGGCAAAGCCCTCATCGGTATTGATGGCCCAGATTTCAGGATGTTCCGTCAGATGGGCAAAAATATCCTGCCAGGGCGCCGTTGCCAGATCGCCGGGAAAGCTTTGGGCAAGGGTTTCGAAAAACAGACGGTCGGCGGGGGTATCAAGCGTGATGCGCCAATGGGCATAGCCTTGCTGCGGGCAGGGCAGGTTACGCAGCGTGTAGCGCATCGGGCGGCGGCGCACGAAGGTGGTGACATGCTCGCGGTCGGATTTCAGATGGCCTTCGCGGCCCGCCTCTTCCAGTGCTGCCATCGTCACGATTTCGCTGTCCATACCCAAGGGCCAGCTGCCCGGGATATTGGTGGTGACCAGATCGCCGCCATGGGCCAGAAAATCGGCCAGCAGGGCGCTGCTGGTTTCGGGGGCGGTCAGCGGGCAATCGGAAGTGATGCGCATCACTGCATCGGCGCCCACCTCGCGCGCAGCCCCCAGATAGCGCCCCAGCACATCGTTTTGCGAGCCGCGATAAACCCTGTAGCCGCGCTTGGCGCAAAGTTCGGCAATCGGGTCGCAGGCGGGCTGGTCGGTGGTGGCGCAGATCACCTCGCTGATGCCTTCGATCCGGGCGCAGCGGTCAAGGCAATGTTCCAGAAAGGTCTTGCCCAGCAGCGGCATCAACACCTTGCCCGGAAGCCGGGTCGAGGACATGCGGGCCTGAACGATCACGGGAAGGGTGGTCATGATGCAATGGTCCTTTTGCGGGTCTGGGGCTTGAGGGCTTTATGGGCCAGCTTGCGGTCACGCCGCGCGGCCAGCTTTTCGACGATCCGAGCCGTCAGCAAGGGTTTGTCAGACGGGTCATCGCAGAGAACCACCTCCATCGTGTCAAAGAACAGGTCTTGCCCGGTGCCTTGCGGATCGCGCCAGATATGGGTCGCATTGGGGGCGGCGAAAATCGTATCGACCCCGCCAAAGGCCGTCAGTTCGATCGTGGCGGTATTTACCCCGACCACGCAATCCAGCGCCGTGGCCAAGGCCAGCACGCCGTCGAAATCATCCATCTTGTCAAGGTCCGGGAAGGTCAGCAGATTGGCACCGAATGTGGTCCGGATATGGTCGGCCAATTCTTCGTCATCCTCATATTCAAGGCTGACAAAGGTGACGCCTTGCATGCGATACATCTCGCCGAACTGATCGGGGGTGAAGTAATTGGCGATGCGCTGATACTCCAGAATGCGGCTGGTTCCGATCACCCCGACCAGCAGTGTGCCGGCATAGGGGGCCAGACGCTTGCGCCATGCCGCGACCAAATCCGGATCTGCCTTCAGGCGGGGTTGCGGCCCCTGGTTGAACGATGCCGCATCGGGGCGCAAATCGGCCATGACGCTTGGGGCAGGCATAACCACATCCATCTTGTTGGCCTTGGCCCAAAGCTTGCTGTCAAAAAACTGCGCCAGCGCCTGATCGGGCAAGTCCCGGATATGGTCAAGCAAATCCCGGTTCATCCGTTTGCGATGGAAGCGGGGCAGCGGCAGGAACTCGGCCACCTCCGGAAAGGAGCGCCGGTACAGTGGCGCCAGTCGTTCATCCACCGAGAAGGCCGCATCTGGAAAGCGCTTGGCCAGCTCGGGATACGGAATGGCATAGCGGATTTCATCACCAACACCGCCTTCGGACAGAAACAGTACCTTTTCATTGGGGCGGATGCCTTCAATGCTATCGGCCAGCCGGAAGTTGCGGGCATGTTTGCGGATCAGGGCCGATCTTGGGAAATCACGCAGGCCTCCAAAGGCCAGATCGAGATCTGACAGCGCGGCCCCCGCCATGAAGCGAGGCCAGCCGGTGCGGTGTTTCTGCCCGACAAATAAGGTGTGATATTGTTCGCGCAACAGGCTGCGGATTTCGCTGGTCTGTCCCAGAAAGGCGAGGGAGCGCACAAAATCATAGCTGGTCCACCAGCCATCCTCGGCCCCGGCTGAAATAGAGGCGCGGTAATGGGAGATGATCGACCGGATTTCGGCGGCATCACGCCGCCCGCCATCCTTGCCGCCCCCCCAGGCAATCGCATGGCCAAGCCAGGCATAGGCCCGCATGTCATTGGGATAGAGTGCAACGGCGCGGGCGGCGTTGTGGCGCATCGTCTCCAGATCATTGTCCAGCAGACCAAGGCGGCCTTGCCCAAGCAGGGTTTCAACCGTGTGATCCTGAACCGTAGCGATATGGGCGCGGAAACGGGTACTCCACAGCGGGTCGGGGGCAGAGCCTGCGGCTTCCAGTTCGCCTTCCAGCTCGCGCAGCTTTGTATAGCTCGGCGTATCCAGCGCATCCAGTTGCAGGGCTTTGAAATAATAGTCGCAAGCCTCGTGCAGGCGGTTTTCATAGGCCAGACAATCCGCCATCAACCTGTGGAGGCCCCGCGCGTTCGGAGCGGTTACCATATAGGCTTCCAACAAAGACCGGGCCGCCGAAACATTCAGCCGCGAAAGTTCAAGTGCTGCCAGCGCCCGCACAGCCGCTTCCCCTTTGACCGAGCGGATCAGCAACAGGTAATTGTCATGCGCCTGATCAAATTCTCCGGCCTCGGCACAGGCCACGGCATATCGCTGCCGCAGATCAAGGTTGCCCGGCGTTTTCTGGCAGCGGCGTTTCAGAATGGCCATCGCCTCGGGCCAGTTTCCGGTGGTTTCCTGCAAGGTCAGGTTCAAGGTTTCCACGTCGATTTCCGGAGCCCCACGCGCGACCAGATCCGTGATCGTGTGGCGCGCACCTTCCAGATCGCTTTTGCCGATCTGGCAGCGGAAAATAGCGCCCAGCAGGGCGTTGCTGGGTTGTATCGAGCGGAAGATCAACAAGGCCGAACCGAAATAGCGCCGCGCCATCAAGGCGTTGCCAATTTTCTCGATCTCGGAGGCCGGCGTTTTACGGAGAGCTGTCAGAAGATAGGGGCCGAACTCCTGCCGGTCCTCAGTCGTGTGAATGCGGGCGCGGATTTTCACGACGCATTCCGCGACCTTGCCGATAATAGTGGCCTGATGCGTTTCCTGGACATCTTTGGCGATTTGTAAGGCTTTGCGCCAATCCCTTAAATCGGCATAGGTTTCGGCCAGGGTCAAGGCTGCAACGGGGCGTTCTTGTATCTCGGCGGTCAGGTCGATTGCATTGATCAGGGCCTTGGCGTGATCATGTTTCAGATGGTTGCGCAGGACTTGCAAAACGCTGTTGCGGGTTTCAACCTTGGGATTGTCGTGCAACTGCGCCAACAGACGGTCGGCGATGCTGTCGCGCAGGTCACCGCGACCGGGGAACCAGTCTTTGGCATAGTCTTTATAGCTGGTTTTGTGGCCTGTCAGCGGGTCAATGAACAAGATGTTTTCTGTGTAATACCAACCGATGAAACTGTTCAGATCCATGGGTACTTCCACCAGAAGGGGCCGCTCTTGCCCGTTCAGGTCCAGATCCCGCGTCAGGCCCAGCCCGGCATAGGCGGGCTTGCCGTAAACGGTCAGCGGCTTTTGCGTCAGCAAGGCGGCAAAGCCCAAGGGGGAAGCAATCGTGTGAAATCCGTCGACAACCTGTGCCAGTTCAGCCACCTCAAGATCGCCCGCGACGGCGCGAACGCGGTCCGACAGATGTTCGATTGCCGTCAGGATGGCCTTGTCCGCCCCACGGGGATGATACAGGATTTCTGCCCCTGGATGATCAACCAAAAGCCGTTGAACCAGATCGATATCTTCGATGTTCCAAGGGTTTGTCCGGATGGGCAAGCCTTCTTTCGGCGGTTCGGTTCCCAGAACCAGCAGGCGCGGCCGGGTCTGCAGGCCCAGGCGGCGTGTCAGGGTGAAAACATCGGTGCGGTTCACGCGCCAGGTCGATTGCAAGCGCGCCAGATCCGGCAACATCTGCTTTCCCAAACCCCGCAACCGGCGGCGCTGTTTCGCATCAAGCTGGTCGATATCGGCAGCCAGATCATATTCGACCACATATTCGCCGGTGTCCGGATCTGTCAGACCCCGAACCCGGTCGCAGCTCAGAACCGGAAAAAAGCCGCTGGTCTGCCCCAGTTGCATGGGGATGCCGCAAGCGTAGCGCGACAGGATGCGGACCACGCCGCTGCTGTTGCGGACCCAGTCGATACTGGGCATCCGGTGCCAGATAATGAAATCCAGCCCATCAAAGATATCCGCATTCTGTGACAGGGTTCGCGCCACAAATTTTGGCGGTGCCTGAATTGCATTGCGTTCGTGAAACAGCTGCGCCGCTGGATCGATGACGCCGGCAGGTGTACCGACCACGATGCAAGAGGTCTGATCCGCGTTCAATTCGGGCAAAGTGGCATCATCATTCTGGGGCGCAGGCAGCACTTTCTCTTCGATGCGTTTGCGCAGGGCCGTCACGCCTATTCTTTGGTTGGTCTTGATATCGACAAAGCGGGTGTTTTGGACAAGCATTTGCTCTACTGCCGCTTTGCCCGCCTGAAAAGCCTGTTGCAATGGTGCGTGCCGGCCAAAGGCTGCCTCCGCCGCTATGACGTCCCGCCCCATCAGGACGGCCAGGGCTGCCAGCAGCGCATCTTGGGTTATGACGCTGCTGCAATGCTGCAAGCCTGTACGCTTGCTTATGTTTGGAGGCAGGATTACCGTTTTGGCCCGCTGCAAGGCGATGGTTTTTGCCAGAGGCAAATCCAGCGGCACCGTGCTGAGCACATATCCTTTCGGCAGCGTCTCAAGTGCTGCCCCGACAGCGCTTGACGGCACAAACGCAATCTTCGGCACAGGAATATCTTGCGCCGCTTCTGCCAGGTCGGCAGGTAAAATGCTTTGGGGGCCTTTGGGTTCTGCGCGCCCTGCGCTGTCGTCCCCCGGGGGCAGCAGCATAAAGCTGGTGATCCCGGTTTCTGACACGCCAAGCGCCGAGACTTCAGGGTTGATCAGACCCGGGTATACCACCCCCAGGATGCTATGCCCCTTGGCTTGCAGCGTCTGGGTCATGGTCTGTTGTGCATCTTTGCCCATGCCGGACCACAGCACATAGGTTCGAGGGGCCTTGGGAGTGTTTTCATGCACAGCAGCAGGGCGTTTGAAGCCAAGCCATTGCCGTATTCCCTGCAACACCGGATCGTGCTGCTCGCCGCTGCCATGCTCTGTAAAGGCCCAGACATATTCCGGAAAAGCGGCTTTGAGTTGTGCGTGGCACTCTTCTGGAAAGGCAATGGCCGTAATCTGCATGCGGTCTCTCAATATACTGGTTTAAAGATAGAACAGGTCTCGCCCTTGGCTTTTCCGGGTTGAGTACAGCAGAAATCCGCATTTTCCAATCCGTCTTTTGACCCTGTGGCCCTGCCGAAAGGGGGAGGGCACCATCCTTTTAAGGGTCCGCTTGGTCTTGTGTCGTGCAATGAGACGGCCGGCCCAGCCTCGCTTGCCAGAACGGCCCTTGGGTCAGCTCGGCATAGCCTTTGGTCCAGGATGATTTGAGCCTTGGATATCGCCACATCAAACGACAGATATTGATGGCCATGCCAAGGCCTTCGCGAAAGCCCCGGATCTTGTCGTGACGCACGGTATAGGTCTGGGCATTGCGCGCATCGTGATAGGTGATACGGGCCGCGCCAAGAACCTTGTGTACCGCCCCCCGGTCCTGCGCGCTCAGCACGATCCGATTGCCGTAAAGGTCAAAAAAAGGCAGAAGATGCCCGTTCATCGTCAGCTTCATGAAACGCTCTGCGCCTCTGCTTTTCACGCTAAACCGCTGTTTGGTTTCCATCGCTGCTGCGGGGGTGTGGTTCGCGGGCAGATCGCGCCAAGTCTCGATATCGCGCAGCGCGGTGATCTGTTTGCGCCGGTCCGCCAGATCGGCGTTTTCGGCAAAGAAATCCGGCCCTTGCAACACGTCCTCGACGGCCTGATTCATCGCGGCCAAAGTCTCATAATGGCAGGAATAGAGACTGCGTGCGAAAAACCACGCGGCAATCCGCGCCGTGCGCCAGCGCCCGATATCCAGCGCGGGAAGGGACAGGTGATGTGCCAGATGGCTGCGCAGATCGAGGTAAAGCGTCATCAGGCTTTCACGCTCTGAAAAACCGATGTCCTGAAAGCTCATCACACCCGGCAGGGTGAGGGTGTTGAATGGGTTGGCCAGACCAAAGCTGATATCATCGCCGCGCACAAAAAACGGGAAAGGCATATGGGTAGCATGATCGACCGGAAAGGCAAAATACCACCAGCCGCCATAATGCTGTGGCGGGGGCGGCGCGGTGGTTTCCAGCTCCATCTCGATCACGGCGGCAGGGTTACGCAGATCGGTGCCGTTGTAGCAGGGGCGGCAATGGCTGGCAAAAACCGCGCCGTTTTCCCACAAGATCGCCGGGTCATGCCCTGACGAGATTGCCCCCGCCACGGCTGTGGCTGGATCGGTGGCATAGGCCAGAAATACCCATGTCCGTTCCAGCGAGGCCATGTGGATGGCAGCATCATCATCCATGAACAGGCAGTGGCTGGCCCCACGCGTCCGCGCCTCGATCAAACCGCGGGCAAACCCGCCGGAGCCGCCCAGATTTTCATTGGGGATCACACAGAGCTTGTCACTTTGCGCAATCTGCGCGCTGGAGCCATTATCGACAATCACCAAAGAGATATGGTCCGCCAATGGCGATTTGCGGATGAAATCTTCAAACCGGGCGGCGGTGCGGGCAACAGCGGCCTCGCGCCGGAAGGTGGTGACAGACAGCATCAACTGCGGCTGCCGGAGCGGGGCCTGAGACGTGACCCAATCAATCCCTGTCACCTGTGCCTGCCCGCTTATCCCTCTGATCTCATAGTAAAGCACTGCGGCATCGGGACCGGGTGGCAGGGGAATGGCAATCCCGGCCTTCTGGCTTTGCCCGCAATGCACGGTTTGCACTGTCAGCCGTTCGCGCTGTTCCTGCGCACAGGCCCGCCAGATCGTGACCTCCAAACAGCCCGCCCCTGCCCCGATCGACAGGGAGAGTGACAAGGTTTGCAATCCGCAGCGGCTTTGCCATTTGCCAAGATTGAACAGGTTGAAATAGCAATCTCCCCGCAACACGCCGCCCGCACCAAATTGCAGCGTGGCGTGATCCGCAAGCGCGTGGACATCGCCGGACAGCCGCATGTAAAGCCGGGTATCGGCCCGAAAATCCGCCTCGGGCCAGATCATGGACTGAAGCACCTTAGGCTGTCTGTCAGTCAAGGCCGGGACATCCGTATCATGCTTTGCCCCGGATAGTTTTGTCGCGCAACGTTTCCAGAAACGCCCGCGCCTTTGCATCGCGCAACTCGGCCAAAACCGCAGGCGTCATTTGTGCCAAAGCCTGTGCAGCGGCATCGGCATAAGGCAGCGGGCGGGGGATGATCATAGACTCGATCCGTGGAAAAAAGCTCTGGGTCTTTGCCACAGTGTTCAGATAGGCATGAATTGGCTGAAACCGATGCAGCATTTGGGCGCGTTGCGCCTCCCCCAGCATTTCAATATTCCTGTTGGCGGGCAAATCAATTCGGCTCCCGCAGGACATGAGGAACTCGCGCAACCTTTCGCGTGATGCGATAGGCAGGCTGTGATTGCCCAATCGCATGATCTCCATCACGGCCAAGGGCAGGCTTTTGTTGATCCGGGGCGGCGGGGTTAGCCCCGCAGGAAAAGTGACCATGCTGTGGGCGCGAAAATCCTTCACAGAATTGCCGGTTTCCAGGACAGAGCCGTAATCGCGCAGGGTGATTTCCGCGTCTTTGCATTTTTCCAGCCAAGGGGCCACGACAAGGGAATAATCGAAATGCACCGTTGGAAAATACTCCCCCAACGCGCGATCCAGCGGGGCCAGAGCCTCCCCCACTTTCAGGCGCTGCCCGTGCCAGGACACCAGATAATCATCCGGACGGCGCAAAACGGCATAAACCTGCATCTCCGAGACCTTCGGGAACAGGGCCAGTAGCCGGTCGATCAAACCCGGATCGACCTCGCCAAAGTTTGAAAACACCTCCGAGCACATGATCACGGCTTCCGGGGCCAGCCGCTTTAGCTGGGTTTGCAGCGTGGCGATCATCTGGTCCAGCGGCGGCATATCTTCAAACTGGGGCGGTACCGGGCGACGGCAAACCTCGTGGATCATCCGATACGCCAGGGCGCTATGCGGTTCTCGCAGATAAGGCGGCAGGAAGGCGGGTTTGTCGGTAAGGCCGATGGATTGGCGCAGCATGTGGGTCAGTCCGCGCGGGTCCACCGCCGGATATAAAATACCGGCTTGCAGCAGCTTATGCGCATTCTGGGCCAGAAACGCCTGCAAAGAGGTCGAGCCAACCTTGTGATGGCCGATATACAGAATGAGCTTCATATCTCAGGTGGCATCTCTGGCATAGACATCTTCATAGCGGATAATGTCATCTTCGCCCAGATAGCTGCCGGTTTGGACCTCGATCAGCACCATCGGGGTTTTGCCGGGGTTTTCCATGCGGTGCTTTTCGCCCAAAGGGACATAGACGGACTGGTTTTCGGAAATCAGTTCCACCCGATCACCAATTGTTACCCGCGCGGTGCCCTCGACCACGATCCAATGCTCCGAGCGGTGCATATGGCTTTGCAGGCTCAGCACAGCGCCGGGTTTGACCACAATCCACTTGACCTGAAACCGGCCGCCGACCATCAGGCTGTCAAACCAGCCCCAGGGCCGGAAATCCCGTGGCAGTTGCACGGCTTGCGCCGCCCCTTTGGCCATCAGGGTGGGCACAACCTCTTTGATGCGTTGTGCATGGCGCCTGTCGGCGACCAGCACGGCATCTGGCATCGCGACCGCGATGATATTGTCCAGCCCAAGGCCAACCAGCTGCAGCTTGTCATCTTCGGAGCGCAGCAAGCTGTTTTTGCAGTCGATCGCCGTGGCGGGGCCGGAGGTCGCGACCCCGTCGGCATCCGGTTCCATAGCTTGCCAGACTGCATTCCAGTCGCCCAGGTCGGACCAGCCAGCCGGAAGCGCCACGACTGAAATATTGGCGGCATGTTCCATCACCGCGTAATCAATGGAAATATTGCGGGCCTGCGCCCAAGCTTTCGGCTCCAACCGCAAAAAACCAAGGTCGCTGCGCGCTGCATCAACCGCTTGCGTGACTGGGTCTATCAGGTCGGGGGCATGGGCGCGGAACGCCTCTATGATGCTACGGGCACTAAACAGGAACATCCCGCCATTCCACAGGAAATTACCCTGTTCCAGCATCGCTGCCGCCTGCGTTGCATCCGGTTTTTCCACAAAACGCCGGACCGGGGCCACCTGGCCGACCGCAACCGGGGCCGCAGCCTCCAGATAGCCATAACCGGTTTCGGCCCATTCGGGGGGGATGCCAAAGGTTACGAGACCCCCGGCCTGCACCGTGTTCAGCCCTGCCCGCACGGCCGCGCGGAACCCTTGCGCATCGGGGATACGGTGGTCCGAGGGGGCCACCAGCATGATCGCATC
>JBFHGI010000002.1:0-27367 GCA_041583175.1 Pseudorhodobacter sp.
AGAACGCGGATGGTGGTTTTATGGGTCACAGTCAATTTCCTCCCTTTGAGTCTGTGTTGGCACATGGTCGTTTTGTGCCGCGTGGTCGTTGGACAGGTCAGACTATGCCACCTCACCACAATTTATCAATCGATAAATAAGCGTTGCATGCTGGGTCGTGACTGCCTAGGTTCGGGGCAAAGCGAGGGAGGTTGCATGAATTACCAAATCGGGTTTGCCCGTGGCGCGCATATGTTGTCATCCGTCTGGGTGTTCATTCTTGCGGGGATTATCATCATCGACGTCGTGGGGCGGGTTGTGTTCCTGCAACCTTTGCCAGGCACGAAAGAGATCCTGCAAAACTCGGTCATCGCGGTGACCTTCCTGCAACTGCCGCTTGCGATCTATTCAGGCTCCATGCTGCGCACGACCATGATCGTCGACAAGCTGGGACCACGCGGCCAAACCATCTTGCGCATCGTAAAATGGACGATGGGCGCGCTGCTGTTTCTGGCGATTGCCTATGCCTCCTGGCCCTCGGCGATGACAGCTATTCGCTTGGGCGAATATGAGGGTGAAGGCGCGCTGCGCATCTACACCTGGCCGATCCGGCTGTTGTTGGTCGGTAGCAGCATCTTTGCCGCCTTTGCCTACATATCGATGTTGATTGCCGATCTACGCGGCAAGGTCGACGCCGAGACAGGCAGCGCAGTGTCGCAGAATTAATCGGAGAGAAAGCCAATGACCGCACTTATATTCGGCGTTCTCGCCATTCTTCTTGTGCTTGTTCTGATGGGGGTCCATGTGGCCGTGGCGCTGGGTGTCGTCAGCGCGTTTGGCGTTTACTGGATGCTGGGCAGCCCCGACATCGCCTTGTCGCTTTTGGGCACGACCGCCTATGAGGCGCTACGCAAAGACATTTTCGTGATCATCCCGCTATTTGTATTGATGGGGGATTTTGTCAGCAGGTCGGGCGCCGCAGGCGATCTTTATGCGCTTTGCAACCGCGCCTTCCGGCGGCTTCCCGGTTGCCTCGGGGTGGCGACCGTTGCGGGCAACGCCATTTTTGCAGCGATCACGGGCGTTTCTGTTGCGGCTGCAGCCACGTTTTCGCGCATCGCCTACCCCGAGATGATCGCACTGGGCTATGATCGGAAATTCGCGCTTGGCACCATTGCCGGCAGCGCTTGCCTTGGCATGTTGATCCCTCCCAGCATCTTGATGATCGTCTGGGCGGTCTTGACCGAGCAATCCATCGGCGCGCTGTTCATCGCGGGCTTGGTGCCGGGGCTCATTCTTGCTGCGGTGTTCTGTGGATATTGCATCTTCTGGGCGATGAAGAACCCGAACATGGCCCCCGCAGCACCACTTGCGTCAGACAGTGATGACCCCGCTGTCCTTCGCCGTCAAACCATGGGCGGCGCGGCAATTCTGGGTCTGATCCTGCTGGTGATCGGCGGCATCTGGGGCGGCGTTTTGACCCCGACCGAGGCTGCAGGCTTCGGCGCTGCCGGGGCGTTTATCATCGGGCTTGCCAAGGGCATGAAGCGCGCCGATATCGTGCAGGCGATTTACAACGCAGGCCGCACCACCGCGCCGATCATGATCCTGCTGATCACCGCCTCGATGTATTCGCGGTTTCTGGCCATGGCGGGCGCAACGCAGGTTATCAACGATTTGCTGTTCTCGGTCAGCGAATCGATCTTTGTCATCGTCGGGATCATCTTCCTGATCTGGGTGTTGCTGGGGATGTTGATCGATTCGACCTCCATCATCCTGCTGACAGTTCCGATCTTTGCGCCGGTTGCCGATACGCTGGGCATTGACCCGTTGGCCTTTGCCATCTTCGGTATTCTGGTCATCGAAGCGGGCTTGCTAACGCCTCCGTTCGGCTTGCTTGTCTTTACTGTCAAAGCGGCCGTTCCCGACCCGAGCGTGACGTTGGGCGAGATTTTTGCGGGCTCGGTACCGTTCTGGATCATGATCCTTTTCGTTGCCATTCTGGCAATCGCCGTACCGCAGATCTGCACCTATCTGCCACAGGCCATGATGTAACCCGTCGTCCCCTCAAGCGCGGCTGGAGGGGACAACCGTCAGGGCGGCGCTCAGTTCCTGCTGCAGGATATTCGCAAAAACCTGCGCCGCCTGCGTCAGCGGTTTCGCCCGCTGCTCTATCCGCAAATAGTCGACGTGGAGCGGCGGGTCCGCCAAGGGCGCGACCCGGCGTCGGGCACCGTCCAGATCGGGGATGCACAACAGCCCCGGCAGAATGGCAACCCAGTCAGAGCGGGACACCAGATCAAGCGTGCCATACATCGTGTCGATTTCCAGAACCTCGCGCACCTTGATGCCGTTCTCGTTGAGGTAGCTGTCAATCCGGTGACGCCGCGCATTCGCTGGGCCAGGCACGACAAGCCGTTGCGGTGGCAGCGTGCGCAGCAGCGCCTTGGACCCGATCACAAGGTCGCTATTGGCCGAGCAAACGAAACATTCCTGGTCGCGCCCGATGGGGGTGCAATACAAGGAGCTGTTGCGATCGAACGCTGGCACGACGGCGAAATCCAGCTTGCCATCGACCACCATATCCGCCAATTCGCCCGAATAGGCCTCTGACACCGAAACCCTGACTTCGCTATATTCCTGTGCCAGCCGCAGCAGCACATTTGTCAGCACCGAACGGGTGAAAGTTGGCATCAAGCCAACGCTGATATGCCCTACCACGGTTTTAGACAGACTGCGCAACCGGTCTTCGGCACGGTTGGCCGCCGCGATGACCTGCACCGATTCCTCGTAAAAGGAGCGCCCGGTTTCTGTCGGGGTCACGCCCGAAGAGCTGCGGGTGAACAAAGACACCCCATAGCGTTTTTCGATCTGGCTGACATGCATGGACAGACCTGATTGCGTGGCATTGACCCGCTCCGCCGCCGCCGAAAATGACCCCTCTTCAAACACAGCCACAAAGTAGCGCAGTTGCTGAAGCTTCATGGCTCCCCTCCCATCAGCTTTCCTCGTGGAGACTATACTTTATTATTAGTTGTTTAGAACCCCTCGTGAACGTTAGTCTGCCCATTGAAGCATTGCTGGAACGGCCACACACTTCGCGCCTGCCACGGGCCGAGGTATTTTTGTGTTCAACTGGTAGTGCAACATTTCGAAAAGCACTACTGATCGGACTGACACTATGACACCCCTTCCCAGAATTATGGTTGCGCCGAACGGCGCGCGGCGCGGCAAGGCAGACCACCCTGCGTTGCCGATCACAGATGCCGAAATGGTTGCCACAGCCCTTGCCTGCCAACAGGCGGGGGCGGACGGCATCCATGTGCATATCCGCGACGCCGATGGAAAACACGAGATTGACGCAGGCCATTACCGCGCCGTCATGGAGCAACTGAAAGAAGCCGTGCCGGACATGTACCTACAGGTCACGTCTGAATCGGCGGGGCGCTATACCGGCGATGAACAGCGCGCGATGATGCGTGATCTGCGCCCGTCCTATGTCTCGGTCGCGCTGCGCGAAATGGTCCGCGACCCTGCGGATTGGGGCGCCGCGCAGGATTTCTATGAATGGGCCGCAGCAGAAGGCGTAGAGATTCAGCATATCCTTTACGCCCCGAATGAGGTGCGCAGCTTCGTCGAGGCATTGAATGCAGGGCGTATCCCCGGCAAGGCCCATCTGATTCAATTCGTTCAGGGTACCTATGCGAACGGGTCGGCCGATAGCGTCCCTTTGGTGCAGTATCTGGACGAGTTCAAACAAGCGGACGGGATGTCATTCGACTGGATGCTTTGCGCCTTTGGTGCGGCAGAGACTGACAGCCTGGCTCTTGCCGGCAAGATGGGTGGCAAGGCGCGGGTCGGGTTTGAAAACTCCCTTTGGCACAAGGATGGCAGCTTGGCGGCTGATAACGCCGCCCGTGTGCGCGAGGTGGATGCGGCGCTACGCGCGCTGAACTGCTAAGGTTCGCGGGGCAGCCGTGCGGCTGCCCTTCAGTTTCCGCTCTGTCTACTTGCCGATGATCCCGCGCAGAACTTCGGTGAAAGTATCGACCTGGTCATCGCTGAAGTTCTTGAAGGCTTCGGCAGCGTGAGAGGCCGCCAGATCCCAACATTGATTGGATTTTTCCTGCCCTGCCTCGGTCAGGTCATAGCCATCGCCGTTCTTTTTGACCAATCCGCGCCCCTGCAGGTTTGAAAGCGCTTCCTGCGCCTCCGAGACAGGCGCGTTCAGATGAACCACCAAGCCTTCGGCGCTCAGCCCGGAAAGGTCGTTCATGACGAGCAAGGAGCGGGCTTCGATCAAGCTTAGGTCCAAGGCTTCAAGCTTGGGCTGATACTGGTCCTGATAGGCGCGAACCGCGCGCAGCATCAGGAAAAAGGCATGGTTGCCCATGCGTCCCTGCACCGGTCCCTTGGCAGAAACATTGTCGGGCTTATTGGTGCTGCCGGGATGGCTGAACACCATGGAGTAAGAGCCCTGATGAAAGCACAGCGGAGAGCGGCCGAAATCATCAAAGGCAACGACCTTACCCACAAAGATCCAGTGGTCGCCGCCATCCAGCTTGTCATAAGTCTCGCACTGGAACCGCCCCGCGCAATTTGGAAAAATGGGGGAGCCGCCGATACCGCTTTCCCATTCCACGCCTGCGAATTTGTCTTCTTGCTGGCGTGCAAAATGGTTCGACATGTCCATTTGGTCGGAGGCGAGGATGTTGACCGCGAAATGCGTCGCCTTTTCAAAAATGGCGCAGCTACGGGCGGTTTTCATGCTGCTCCACAAGATCAGCGGCGGGTCCATGGACAGGGAGTTAAAGCTGCTGGCGGTGACGCCGATCGGCTCCCCTTCAGCGGTTTTCGTGGTGATGATTGTAACACCCGTCGCAAAGTTGCCAAGCGCACGGCGAAATGCGTGGGGGGTAAACTCCGTCTCTTTTGGTTGCTCAGTCACAATCTCTCTCCCCTATTGTGCAGATGGCGGCCCGGAGGCTCTGCGACACCCCGACTGGTACGGGGCCGCAGAGCATCTTGATGCGTCACGGGCATTTGGGCGATTTGCTGGCCCGAACGCCCCAGCAAATCGCTGACTTAGATCAGCATCAAGCTGCGGCAAGCGCGTCTTCGGACTTTGTTGCCTCGGTCAGAATCGGCATGACTTTCTCGGCCATCAGCACCATGCCTTCGCGGCCCAGATCGTAGTCGGTCCAGTCATGGCCCGCATAGACCAGATGGCGGAACGGCCCCGTGGTCTCGCGCAGTTTCAGGATCTGATCGGCAACAGATTCCGGATCACCGTGGATCACCAGACGATCAAGCACATATTCCAGCGTGACATCATCATCGGGCATGTTCTGGTCTTCCTTGAACAGGTTCAGACGCCCGCCCTTGCGCAGCTTGGTGTAAAGCTGGCTGTAATACAGAACATAAGGGCTGCCCGGATCACGGGCATAAGCCTTGGCTGTCTTGCTATCCTTGGCGACGCAAATGTTCTTGGCCACACGCCAATCATCATACGAAGCCTTGTTACCAGCCTGGCGGCAGCCTTCGACATAGTTCGGCCAATGGGTCGCAACCCATTTCGGCAGCAGGAAGTTCGCGCTGATCGGCAACCAGCCGCGCGCAGCCATCGCTGTAACACCTTTGGAGAAGGGTGCAACGACAGTGCCGACAATCGGCGGATGCGGCAGTTGATACGGCTTCATGATATCGCCTTGGCCGATTTCCCGCATCATTGTATTCTCGGTCGAAACCTCGAAATAGTCGCCCTTGAGATTGTAGGGGCCTTCGCCCTTCCAGATGTCCAACACCATATTGATGCATTCGATGAACATCGCATTGCGGTCTTTTTTAAGATTGCCGAACACTTCGGCATCGGACATCAGCCCACCGGGCGAAATCCCGAAATTCAACCGGCCTTCGAGCATATGATCCAGCATCGCAACCTCTGCCGCGACGCGCGCGGGGTGCGAGTTGGGAAGGTTTACAGTGCCAGTGCCCAAGCGGATATTCTTGGTTTCATAGGCAAGGCTTGCCAGAAAGGCGACGGTAGAGGTGATGATCTCCGCCTGATCGGTTGTATGCTCGCCACAATAGGCTTCGGCGTATCCCAAGCGATCCGCCAAAAGGAAAGCCTCACGATCCTCGGCAAGGCTTTTCGCAATAGGCTTGCCAAGCGGATGGATGGGCATCGTGAAAAAGGACAGCTTCATTGGTTTCTCCCTGACGTGTCACGGTAAATTGACGCATCAAGGCCCCTAAGAAAACTGATGATTTCTGATGAACTCTATCGCGAAAAATGATGGCGCTGAGTTGGTTTGCCTCAATACCCCATAGTCCACGCCAACAAGATGTCTTGGCACCAAAAAGCAGAAAAGCGGCTGTACCTTCTGGGGTACAGCCGCCTGAAACGCCGTAGGGCGAAGCTTAGAAGTCACATTCGAGGATAAAGAGGCCCCCGTTATAATCATTGGAATAAACCAACCCGTCTTTCGTAACGTTCACATCGACAGACTGGATTACAAGCGGGCGAGACAAACGGCTGTCCATCAAACGATTCGGCTTGGGAGGCACGAAAGCTGCCAGTTCCGTCGGGCGGTAGGCATCCCGAATGTCAGTCACGCGAATGCCTGCGTTCTGGTAGGTGGAGAAGATGGTTTCGGAACTGACAAACCCGTCCGGCCGGTTTTCATAGATGTTATGCGGCCCGAAATGCGCACCTTTCTTCACATAATCCGCCTCATCCGGAGTCGGAAAAGTGGAAATACTGATCGGGTTGGATGGAACGCGATTGTCGAACATCCAGATGTATTTCAAGCCGTCATCACAATTGTCCAGAACCGCCTCATCCGCCACCACCAGCAAGTCACGGTCTGGCAATGGCAGACAGTTATGCGTGCCGCCGCCATAGGGGGGGGACCAGTTGCGATGGGTGATCAGCTTGGGGGCGGTGCGGTCAGCGATATCGAGGATAACCATCCCCGCGTCACGCCACGCGCAATAGGCCGTATCGCCATGCACAATCGGGTGATGCAGACCGCCGCGCATGGATGGGTCGGCCAGCTCTTCGCCGCCCGCCTCATGCATCCCCGGAAGCCAGTAGCGACCTGCCTCTTTCGGGTTCGTCGGGTCGGCCATGTCGATCGAAATGAAGATGTAATCGGTATACCCGTCGATCAGCGCCGAGGCATAGGCCCAGCGACCGCCCGTGTACCAGATACGGTGGATACCGCCGCCTTCGACCGGCATGAAGCCGATCTTGCGCGGATTTGCGGGGTCGGCAATGTCGTAGACCGCCATGCCTGCCGACCAGTCACGCTCGGCCCCGGATTTCGCCGCAGCCGTGCCGACCTTCTTGCCCAAAGCGCCTTTGTAGTACTCCCGCTCGTCCTGAAATTCGGGCGCGGCAAACATGTCTTTCGCATGGATGACCAGCAACAGATCCTCATGCGTTTGCAAATGGATGTTCCACGTATTTTTCGGCGCAGGGACATAGGTGGCGGGCTTGGGGTTTCGCGGATCGCGCACATCGATCACGCTGAACCCTTTGGAGAACATATGCCCCGTTATGGCATAGCCCTTGTTGAGCATCAGCTGCACGCCATCGGGCCGCCCCCCCTGATCGGAATAGCCGATGAGCTTCATGTTTTTGGCATAATCGGGCGTTGGCAGGTCTTGGCTGGCCATTCTGCGGCTCCTTTTTCTAAAGATGCGGAAACCCGGCCCATTTCGGGCCGGGCCGTTAGCGATGTCAGGCGCGCTGGCCGAGCATCTGGCGGACGTTTGCCACGGCAACTTCGGCGATGCGGCGGTTGGATTCTTGCGTCACGCCTGCAATATGTGGCGTCAGGATCAGATTTTCGATCCCTGCAAACATCGCCCCGACTTCTGGCTTCACCGGCTCTACATCCAGCGTGTCGAGCGCGGCACCGGCAAGCTGGCCGGATTTCAGGGCCGCGGCACAATCGGCCTCGTTCACAATGCCCCCGCGTGCCGAGTTGATCAGAACTGCACCAGGCTTCATGCGTGCGAAGGCGTCCGCGTCGATCAGATTGCGGGTTTCGGGCAGAAGCGGGCAATGCAGGGTGATGACATCCGACTGCGCGATCAGTTCCGGCAATGTCACCCGGCGAGCTTGTTTCCACGCATCCGCGCTATCGGGCATCATCGCGTCATAGGCGATGACATTCATGCCCAGCGCGGCGGCTTTGCCACCGACAACCTGACCGATGGAGCCAAAGCCCACAACGCCCATAGTGCGGCCACCCAGCTCTACCCCATGCGCGAATTTCGGGCGATCCCAAGTGCCACCCACCACTTCAGCAGTGCTGCGATAGGCAGGGCCACGCAGCAGGATAAGCGCTGTTGCGATCACATATTCTGCGACCGAATGCGCATTTGCACCGATAGAGGTCCGCACCTCGACCCCGCGCGCCTTGCACGCTTCCAGATCGATGTTATCGACCCCCACGCCCATACGGGCCACCAGTTTCAGGTTCGGGGCGGCATCCAGCAGATCAGGGTTCACCTGCGTCGCATTGCGCACGATAATCGCGCGCGCATCTGCCAGCTTGGCTTTCAACTCATCCCGCTTGTTCCACAATGCCGGATCCCAATATACATCGAAATCGGCAATGAGCCCCTCGGCGGTTGGTTTGTCCATGAATTCGCTGATTACAACGTCGGCCATTCGTCTATCCTTTCCATGTCCTCGGACAGGTATTTCCCCGGCACCCGTTCTTTGGCGTGGGGTCTTTTTGTTACGGTTTCAATGCGCAGTAAGGGCGGGTGTCAAAGGAACTCACGCTCTTTGTTGTAGGGGTGTTCCAAACCGTAGCCATGCACGGCGCGATAGCCATCGTAGCTGCGGCCAATGAACTCCAGATAGATCCATATGGCAAGATAAGCCAAAGGAAGCAGGAACATCAGTCCGGTCAGAACCGGCATGGAATACTGCATCAAGCCCGAACCGACAGCACCAACGGCGAAGAAGCTGGTGAAGTAGCCCGAGGTTTTGTGATAGGCCTCGAATCTACGGCGGCGGGGGCTGTGATCATAGTGGTCACCGCGCCATGTGTCGGGATTGTTCAGATCGGCGTTGTTGTAATACTTACCGCCGTGGGTGCCGCGCAGCAGCGCCGAGATAACCTGCAAACAGCCCATAACGACTGTCATCAGCCCGAACATGGCATGGACCGAACCGCTGAATCCGCCCGAAACGGTCAACGCGACTGCCACCCCACCCAATGACAGGAAGATTGCCAGAAACAACCCGTATTTATGGGTGTTGAACCACCACCAGCGAAGATTGCGAATGCTGATCTTGGTCTGCACACCGAACTCTGTCGGCTTCGGCTTACCGAAGCGGATGATGATGATGCAGAGCGGCACCAGAACCATCCAGACGCTGAACATCAGGATCGCATGATATCCCCAGTGGATTTCGATAGTGCGGTCCAGAAAGCCAAGGTAAACCTCGGTCGGGATGTCATGCACCGTTGTACTCATTGCGGGTTTCTCCGGCTTGGGGACAAAGCGTCTTGGGAACACTTTGCCAGATATGTCTGTTTCGTTTCAGACCACCGCATATTCGCGGTGGCCGTGGATTTTTTGATGCGCGCCCGGATCAGGGCATCGGCAGATCGCTGACGTATTTCGGAACCTGATAGCCCTTTTGCACAGCAGGTCGTGCAGCGATTCGCAGATACCAGTCACGGACGTTCGGATAGTCGGCCAGATCAATTTGCTGCCAGTCAAAGCGCGACACCCAAGGCCACATCGCCATATCGGCGATGGTGTATTCGCCACGGCCTTCGCCCACCACATAGTCGCGGCCCTCAAGCCGGGTGTTCAGAACCTTGTACAGGCGCTTGGCTTCGGTCGAATACCGCTCCTCGGAATATTCGGACTTGCCGGGATTATATTTCACGAAATGGTGCACCTGACCAAGCATCGGACCAAGCCCGCCCATCTGCCACATAAGCCATTCGACCATTGCCCAGTATTCAGAGCCTTTGACCTGAAAACGATCATACTTATTAGCAAGATAGAGCATGATCGCACCCGTCTCCATCATCTGGATTCCGGTTTCATGGTCAACGATTGCTGGGATTCGGTTGTTCGGCGCAATGGCCAGAAAATCCGGTGCGTGCTGCTCACCTTTGGAAATATCGATAGGAATGGCATTGTATGGAACGCCAAGCTCTTCCAGCAGAATAGAGACTTTGCGGCCGTTCGGCGTGGTCCATGTATAGAGATCAATCATAGTTGCTGTCCTTGAGTTACATGACATTGAACATGTGCAGGTTGGGCGAATTGGTGCGTCAGCGCAAAAGGATTGAGGAAAGGCCCCCGACACTGCACCCAATGGTTAACCAATTCGCATCCCCCTCCGATCACATTCGACTCACTGTCTGCCTATAAAAACACTAATTTTGTGGCTATACACAAGAATTACTTTGACCTATCGTGCAAATTGGTGCTGCATAGAGAGCGAATACAGGATTGGTTGACCAAATCAACCGCCACGACGCAACTAAAAAATTGGACAATAGATATGACGTCAACCGAAAGTGACTGGCAGGGTGTGAAAACCGCTGACAATATGCCCATTCCAAAGGAAATGCGTGCGTGGGTGCTGGGTGATCCGGAGCAACTGACGCTGCAGACCAAACCCGTTCCCGTACCCGGCAAGGCCGAAGCCTTGGTGCGTGTTGATGCGGTTGCGATCTGCGCAACCGATCTGGAGATCCTGACCTATGGTACCCCGGCAATGATTGAAGGCGGCAAGCCGTTCAACAAAGGCTACACGCCGGGCCATGAATACATGGGTACGATTGCGGCCCTGGGCCCGGGGGTGGATGAATTCAAGATCGGCGACCGCGTAACAGTTGAGGTTCACGCAGGTTGCGGCCAGTGCAAACGCTGCCGGATGGGCATGTATACATCCTGCCACAACTACGGCCTGAACTACGGCGACCGCAACAAGGGCCACCGGGCCAACGGCTTTACCACTGATGGCGGCTTTGCCGAATATGCGGTCAACAACATCAACACGATGATCAAAGTGCCGGATCATATGTCCGACGAAGAGGCAACGCTTGTCGTGACGGCCGGCACCTCGATGTACGGGCTGACCGAGCTTGGCGGTCTGGTTGCAGGTGAAAGTGTTGTCGTCATCGGCCCCGGCCCGATCGGGCTTTTGGCGGTGGCAGTCGCTAAGGCGCTTGGCGCCTCGCCCGTCATCCTGGTTGGCACACGCGAGAATCGCAACGAGATCGGTCGCAAACTGGGCGCGGATATCACCATCGACGCCCGCAACGAAGATGTGGTTGCCCGCGTGAAAGAGATCACGGGCAAAGGCGCGGATTACGTTGTGGATTGCGCCGGAACCGAACTTACGGTGAACCAGTCCGTCCATATGACCAATCGCGGCGGCCGGATTTGCCTGGCGGCCTTCCCGAAACAGGCCGTTTCCTTCGATCTTGGGGCATTGGCGGTCAATAATATCTATATGTATGGCATTCGCGGCGAGGGCCGCTCTGCCACACATCGGGCAATGGCATTCATGGCGGAAAAGCGGTTTGACGCCAGTCTGGTCCATACCCACACCTTCCCGATGGATGACCTGCCCGAGGCGCTGCGCTATGCGCGGGATCGGGTAGACGATGCGATCAAAGTGGTCGTATCCATGCGTAACAAGAAAACGGCTGCCGAAGCGGCCGAATAACCCCTGGAGACGAATTCAAATGACGAAAGCCAAGCGCGGCATCTACGCCGCAGCAGTATCCCCTTTCACCGCAGATGGCACGCTCGACGCTCAAAAACTGCTGGGCTATTGCCAGCACCTCTTGACGGATGGCGGATGTGACGGCGTGGCCCCCACAGGCACCACAGGCGAAGGCACATCCATCGCGATCAAGGACCGGCTGGCTTTGCCGGAAGTCTTCGCCAAGGCAGGCGTGGCAACTGATCGGGTTATCTTTGGTACCGGCGCACCGGCTGCGGGCGATTGCGTGGCGCTGACCAAATCGGCCGTTGATGCTGGCTACACCAATGTGTTGGTGCTGCCCCCCTATTACTACAAGAACGTCAGCGACGAAGGGCTTTATGCCTATTACGCCAACCTGATCGAGAAAATCGGAAGCGACTCGTTGCGAATCTACCTGTACCACTTCCCGCAAATGTCGCAGTCCCCGCTCAGCACCACCTTGGTCAAGCGCCTGATTGCAGATTTTGGCAAGGTAATTGCCGGTCTGAAAGACAGCAGCGGCGATTTTGAACAGTCGCGCGCTTTTGTTGAAGCTACGGGTGGCGTTGAAAAAGACTTTGACGTGTTCCCGTCTTCCGAGGCAATGTTGTGGGACGGGCTGAGCATCGGCACGGCCGGCATCATTTCCGGTTCGACCAATGCGTTCGGCGCAAAGGCCCAAGCCGCGCTGAAAGCGTCAGAGGGTGCCGAGCGTGACGCCGCGATGGAACTGGTGCGCAAAGCCCGTGCGATGGCTGGTAAATACCCGCTGATGTCCGCCATGAAAACGATCGAGGCGTGGCGCAGTGGCGATGATAGCTGGTTGCGTATGGCCCCGCCGTTGGTTCCGCTGACGGAAGCGCAGAAAACGTCGCTGCGCGCTGATCTGGCCGCATTGGACTGAGCGCGGGGGCGCACGCGCCCTCTCTGCTTTTACAGGCAAAAGGACAGAATGACCTAGAACACGCGATATGACAGGCCCAGCCGGCACCAAGACCGGCAGGGCCCTCAACTGCCCGATCAAAGGGCCATCATGGAGGAGAGAAAGATGAAACATCTGATTAAAGGGGTTGTCGGCGCGACAGCTCTTTCGCTTGTCGCCACTGGTGCGATTGCCGAGAGCATTACTCTGCGCATCGGGTCGGGCCATCCACCGGGCGTGGTTTATGCCGGTTTGATGCAGAACTATTTCCAGCCCGAATTGAAAAAGCGGGTAGAGGAAAGGACAGATCACACAATCGATTTCGTCGAGGGCTACTCCGGATCGATCGTGAAAGTGACCGAAGTGCTCGAAGGCGTGCAAGACGGCATTATTGACATCGGTGGCTTCTGCTTCTGCTTCGAGCCGTCAAACCTGCCGCTTCATGCGTTCCAGGTGATGATGCCTTTCGGCACGATGGACCCGGAAACTTCACTCAAGATCGCAAATGAGGTTTATGCCGAGGTTCCCTACCTGACCGACGTATTTCCCGAGAAATTCAACCAGATCCTGCTGTCGCAGATTGCAGATGGTGGTTACAATCTGGGCACGTCCTTCCCGTGGGAAACCCTTGCGGACCTGAAGGGCCAGAAGATTGCCGGTGCGGGTCTCAACCTCAACTGGCTTGAGGATGCAGGTGTCTCGCCGGTGCAATCCTCGCTTGCGACAGCCTATACCGAAATGAAAACACATGTGTACGAAGGCTGGATCATGTTCCCGTCGGCGTGGATCAACCTGAAACTGTTTGAGCCGGGCCCCTACTACACGCTGATCGGCTTCGGGTCGATGACGTGGCACGGGCTGACGATCAACCAGGACACATGGGATAGCCTGCCGGAAGACGTGAAGCCGATCTTGCTGGAAGTTGCCGCCGATTTTGAGCTGCAAACCGGTTCGGTGAACGCATCGGAATACGACCGTCAGGTCAAAGAGCTGAGCGAGATGATCACCGTAACCGAGATTTCGCCGGAAGTCCGCAAGGAATGGGCGCAATCCCTGGCTGGCTGGCCGCAGGAAATGGCGACCGAGCTGGATGCCCAAGGCCTTCCCGCCTCGCAAGTGCTCAACCTTGTTCTGGATCGCGCCGAAGCGAATGGCTACGAGTGGCCGGTGCGCTACGAAATCAAGTAATCGAGTGGCGCGCGGTGATCGACTCACCGCGCGCATACCGTCTGCACTTTATTGAGAAGGCCGCAAAATGCTGCTTGTTCGCATGTCTGACCGCCTGACCAAGCTACTGATGATCCTCGGGGCGATTTGGGCATTCGCGCTTTGCTTCTTCATTCTTGCCGAGATTATCTTCCGCGCGCTGAACCTGCCGTTCTCGGGCAGTAAGGAAATCGTCGCGAATTCGGTCGTCATCATTGTTTTCATGCAAGTCGGCTATGCCGTGCGAAGCGGCTCGATGCTGCGCGCTGATTTTCTGGTCGTGATGATGCCCCCGGCAGTCCAGAGAATCCTGCTGATTGCGGCGTATGTCCTCGGCGCGGCATTGTTCCTTTTCTTGTTGAAATCTGGCGTCACCCCGGCGCTACGGTCCTTTGCCAATGGCGAATTCGACGGTGAGGGCGCGATGAAAGTGGCCGTTTGGCCCGCCCGATTTGCCATTCTCGGCGGTGCCGCACTGGCTGGCCTCAATTACATACTTCTGACGTTGGTCGAGATTTTCGACCTGCGCGTCGAACGTATGGACCTACACTGATCGGAGCTTCCCCTTGTTTGATCTTTCAACCGCCACTCTGATCATCGTACTCCTGCTCGGGCTAGTATTGCTGGGCGTGCATGTTGCCGTAGCGCTTGGCATCACCAGCGCCGTTGGCATCTATCTGGTAACGGGCAAGATGCGGATCGTGGAGGCGACGCTTGCCTCTACCTCTGCCGAGGCTCTGCGGGATTTTACCTTTGCCGTTATCCCCCTCTTCATGCTGATGGGCGAGTTTATAGGCAGGTCAGGCGCGATTACGGATATCTATGTCGCGATCAACAAAGGGTTACGGCGCATTCCGGCCCGTCTGGCGATTGCGACTGTGCTGGGCAACACCGTGTTTTCCTTTGTGACCGGTGTTTCCATCGCCTCTGCTGCCGCCTTTTCGCGCATCGCCTATCCTGAAATGAAGGCCCATAACTACAAGCCGGGCTTTGCCTTGGGGACGATTGCAGGTTCCAGTTGCCTTGGCATGTTGATCCCGCCTTCTGTTCTGATGATCGTTTGGGGCATTCTGACAGAGCAATCCATTGGGCGGCTGTTTTTGGCAGGCGTTTTGCCGGGGTTGCTGCTGGCGCTGATGTTCATCGCCTATATTGTGGTGGTTGCCATACTGCGCCCGGAGGCGGTGGGCGAAGGCTCTGCCCGTGCGGCACAAGTCGATCCATCACTTGACACCACAGCCGTCGAACTGTCTGGCAAGCAACTGCTTTCCTCACTTCTTGGTGTTGGTTTTATCATCAGCTCCGTCTTGGGCGGCATCTGGTGGGGCGTGTTCACCCCGACCGAGGGCGCGGGTGCAGGGGCAGCCCTTGCCTTGGTTTTGGCAGTCATCAAAGGCATGCGCTGGCCCGATTTCGTCAGCGCGATCTATTCGGTTGGCAAAACGGCAGCACCAATCCTGATCCTGTTGCTGATGGCCGCGCTTTACTCGCGCACCTTGGCGATGACCGGCGTCACCTCGGCCATCCGGTCGTTCTTTGTGGACTCAGGGCTTGGCCCCTACACTGTCTTGCTCATCATTCTGGCGGTGTGGTTCGTGCTGGGGATGATCATCGACTCCATTTCCATCATGCTGCTAACGGTGCCGATTGTAGAGCCTGTAGCCATGGCGTTCGGCTTCGATCAGGTTAGCTTTGCGATTGTGGGGATCATCGCGATTGAGGCGGGCTTGCTGACGCCACCATTCGGGCTGCTGGTCTATACCGTCAAGGCGGCCATTCAGGATGACGATGTAGGCGTTCAGCACATCTTCCTGTCCTCCATCCCCTATTGGCTGATCATGCTGTTGATCGTCGTTCTCATCATCGCCTTCCCCAGCATTTCAAACCTGCTGCCCAACCTCATAATGTGATGTTAGCCTAGAATAAGGATACCCTTCATGCCCGCCTATTGGATTGCCCGTTCGCTTATCAACGACCCCGTTGCCTACAAGCGTTACACAGATCAAGTGCCCGGAATTATCGCGCAGTTTGGCGGGAAAGTTCTGGCTCGTGGTGGCAAGTTTCAGATCATGGAAGGGCCAGCCAAGTTCAGCCGCTTCGTCGTGATCGAGTTTCCGGATTTTGAAACTGGCGTCGCCTGCTTCCAATCCGATGCCTACAACGAGGCCGCGCGACATCGTCGTGAAAACGGCGCGGGCGAGGTCGAGACGATCATGCTGGAAGCTGGCGAATTCACCAAGTGATCACGGAGCAGTAAAATGAAAACCACACGCATCATCATGGCCACGCAAGGTGGCCCCGAAGTCATGAAGCTGGAGGAAGTGACCCTCGCCCCGCCTGCCGAGGGCGAAGTCCAGATGGAACAAACCGCCATCGGCCTGAACTTCATGGATGTCTACCAACGATCCGGCGCGTATAAGATGAACCTGCCGAGCCCCCTGGGCCTGGAGGCTGCGGGCCGAGTGATCGCGGTTGGGGCCGGCGTGGACGGGTTCAAGGTTGGCGACCGCGTGGCTTACGGGCCGGTGTTGGGTGCCTATGCCAAACACCGCAACGTTCCAGCGGCGCGTTTGGTGCATGTCCCTGACGGAATTTCCGACGAGGTTGCCGCAGCGGTCCTGATGAAGGGCACCACGGTTGAATATCTGTTGAACCGTACCCACAAAGTCAGCCCCGGCGAGGATGTCCTGTTCTGGGCCGCATCGGGCGGCGTGGGCCAGCTTGCCGGGCAATGGGGCAAGCATCTTGGCGCGCGCATGATTGGCGTGACCTCGGGTGCGGAGAATTGCAAAGAGATCCTGAAGCTTGGCTATGCTGACGCGATCGACCGCAACTCCGAGGATGTGGCCGAACGCGTGCGCGAATTGACAGGCGGCAAAGGGGTGCGTGTTGTCTATGACAGCATCGGCGCACGCAGCTTTGACGCTTCGATCAAGTCGCTGGCGACCTATGGGTTGTTTGTCTCGTTCGGTGCGACAACCGGCGAAGCGCCGCCCGTACCGCCCAGCCTTCTGCAACATTCCGGTTCCCTTTATTTCACGCGGCCGACGCTGGCGGATTATATCAAGCAGCGCTCTGATCTGGTTCATGCGGCCGAAGAGATTTTCCGCTTGATTCAGGAAGGCGTCTTGAAGGTAAACATCAATCAGCGGATGCCTTTGTCCGAGGTTGTTGACGCGCATAAGGTGCTGGAGGCAGGCTCGACAACCGGCTCCACCATCCTCGTTCCCTGACAATGACACGACCGAGCCTTTGGTCATTGACCTTCCTGCTGGGCGGGGCGGCGTTTATCGCTGTGGTGATCCTTTCCACGACAGCCGATCAAATCGCCGCCCGCTTTGCCGCCGTAAGCGCCTTGGCGATCGTCGCCTTCGCCACGCGGGCCTTGCCCGAGATCATGACAGCGTTCCTGTGCTTTCTGGCGTTCCTGTCGCTTGGGGCAGCCCCAACGGAAGTCATTTTTTCGGGATTCGCCTCTAGTGGTATCTGGTTGCTGATTGCCGGGCTGATTATCGGGGCGGCGATAACCGGTACCGGTTTGGGAAAACAGATTGCGGCGCGGATTTTTGAACGTACCGGAACATCCTATGCTCGATCCGTGGGGCTCTTGGCAGTTGCCGGGGTTTCACTTGGCTTGCTGGTGCCATCTACTATCCCTCGCGTCATTATCCTGATGCCCGTTGCTATGTCTTTGGCAGGGGCGATGGGCTACGCGACCGGATCGCGTGGGCAGATCGGGTTGGCGATTACGGCGGCGACAAGCACGCTTTTGCCGACATATGCCATTCTCACTGCAAACCTGCCGACCATCGTCCACTATGGCGCACTGGAAACGCTTTATGGCATAGAGCCGTCCTACATGGCCTATTTCGTCTCGCAGCTTCCAGCCAATCTGGTGCGGTTTGGGTTGTTGATCGCCTTTCTGGTTCCCTTCACCAAAGGTGAGGCTGCGCAAGATGCCACCGTCGAGGCGCAGGGGCCGGAGCCAATGACCGCCGCACAAAAGCGATTGCTTTGGGTGCTGGTTGTCACCATCGGCTTTTGGGCGACGGATGCGTTGCATGGCATTTCGCCCGCGTGGATTGCCTTGGCGGCGGCGACTTTCGTGCTTTGGCCGGAAATGGGGATCCTCCAGAAAGATGCAATGAAAGCCAGCGTGGATATGTCGCCGGTCTTCTTTCTGGCGGGGGTCTTCGCGCTTGGGGCGGTGGCACAGCACGTTGGGCTCGACCGGATTGTGGCTGATAGCCTGGTGCCGAAACTGGGGCTGGAGGCTGGTTCCGGCTTACATGACCTTTATGCCATTACGGGATTTTCCGCGCTGATTTCCCATCTGACCACCGCTCCCGCCGCGCCCATCGTGCTTGCCCCCTTGGCGGGCCCGATTGCCGAGGCCTCGGGCTGGCCTGTGCTGACAGTGGCAATGGCGCAGGTTATCGGGTTTTCGACCCCTATATTGCCCTATCAGGCCCCGCCGCTGATCGTGGCAATGGCGTTGGCGCATATTCCGGTCAAGTCCCTGACGAGAATCTGCATCGTGCTGGCCGTTGGTATGGCGCTGTTGGGTTTACCACTGACCTATCTGTGGTGGAACCTATTGGGGCTGATGTAATCAGCCCCAATGATGCTAAACGGGCGAGGGCTTGCTACGCTCGATTTCCAGAAACACGCCCGAGTTGTCCAGATCGCCTTCGCCGTTGGCCATGCTGCGGTTCAGCAGTTCCAGATACCGCTCCAGCATCGGAAGGCCCTGCCCCACTTCGGTCGCGGCGGCATGGATCAGAACGGCATCCTTCGTGCACTGATTGATCCGGCCAAGTGGCGAAAAATCACGCGCTACGATCTTTGGCCCTTTGGAAGCCATAACCTTCGATGAGGCTGCGGATTCCAGTGCAAGGTCCAAAAACGCCGCCGGGTCCAACCCGATAGCTTTGGCAAAAACGACCCCTTCGGCCACAGCCGCGCGCGACAGACCGAGGATAAGGTTGATGGCAAGTTTCGCACGGTTGCCGTTGCCCATTGCGCCGACATGGAAATGCGCACGCGAAAGCGCTTTGAACAGAGGCGCAAGATCGGCCGCAATAGTGGTGTCGCCTGCCACCAGCAGGATCGCATTACCCGCCGCCAGATCGGCGCTGGTGCCGGAAATCGGGCTTTCGATCAGCGTATAACCCTTCGTCGCGGCCTCTTCCGCGATGCCGGACATCAGCGCCGGGTCGCAAGTGCTGACCGAGATCAGACGGCCCGCATTCGTGTTCGGAGCGGAAGCAATCAGGTCCGACAATTGGTCGGTGCTGAACACCGCCGAGATGATGACATCAGCAGCCCAAACCTTGTCTTCGGAAACCGATTGCCCGCCAATACGCTCAAAATGCCCGCGGCAGTCTGGCGAAGGGTCATATCCGATGACTTTCACATCCCGCGCGATGAGCCTGGTGGCGATCGCATGACCAATCAGCCCAAGGCCGAACAGCCCGACTGTTTTTGGCAAGTCTCCGTTGCTCATCTTTCATCCTTCCTATCTTCAGTAAGCTCGTCATAGAGTGGGAAGAGCCATGAAAAATCCTTTTCGGCATGACCCGTGGAAACGGCACCGCCCAGCACAGACCGTGTCAGACGACCGAACGGGATATGTGCCTCCATGCGGGTCGCAAAATCCTGCGCGAGGCCCAGATCCTTTTCCAGATTGGCGATGCGCGACCGTCCCATCATGGTGCCGCTCAGAATATCACGCGGAAACCGGACTTCGGTCACAAAGCTGCGGGCGTTGCCGGCGTTCAGCACATCGACCGCCGCTTTGGCATCTATACCTGCGCGTTCGGCAAGGCGCAGCCCTTCACAGGTCGCCATAAAACTGCTGTGCAAAATCATGTTATGCACCAGCTTCATCGCGTGCCCTGCACCAACCGGCCCCATGTGGAACACCTTGGCTGCAACCGCATCAAGTGCCGGACGGCAGGCGACAACATGCGTGGAATCGCCGCCGACCATCAATGTCAGTGTACCCGCATCCGCGCCCGCGGCGCCGCCTGTCATCGCCGCATCTACAAAGCCGAAGCCACGCTCGGCAAGATCGACAGCAAAGGGTTGGCTTTGACCCGGATCAGAGGTGGTCAGATCAACGATGATCTGACCGGAGCGGCTTGCGCGATGCCCTTCCATGAATGCCTCGATCTGGGTTGTCGTCGGCACGACGAACAACACCACATCGGCACGATCAAGCAGGTCTTTCCCCGCCGCATAGGACACGGCAGGGGAAAATTCAGCCCCATCGAAGGCTTGCGCATTGGTGTCGTAGGCGGCGCTCAGCAGGCCCTTAGCATCCAGATTTCTGGCGATGCCCCGGCCCATTTGCCCCAAGCCGACGACGGCTACGCGTCAGGTTTTGCTATCCATACGCTCCCTCCAAGATCATTGCGCCGCCTTCAGATCGGCAAGCTTTGCCAACGAATGGTTGCTGAGCGGCAAGGAAACAGGTTCCCCTGTCGCCGCGGAAATATCGGCCCCCAGATAGGTTTCCATGACCATTCGCGCATGTTCAGGCGCAACCATCGGATCACGGTCCAGCAGCACCGATTCAAGGAAATGAATGGTCTCCGGCCCCATCTGGCCAGCGAACATATGGTCCACATGCTCACCCGGCATGGTGGACATCGGGTATTGTGTGCCGTCCTTGACCGTATTCAGCCAGTTATCGCGCGAGGTGTCATCGAGGATCAACGCGCCTTCGGTGCCGGTAATCTCGATCCATGTGCCGCAGTAATTCGGATAGCTGGGCGGCAGGTTCCAACCGCCACCAACGACGACAAGCGTGCCGTCATCCATCGTGACCGTGCTCCACATGCAATCGTAAGAGCCGTTAAGCTCTTTCATATAGCCATAGGCGCCTTGCGAATACACTTTGACGGGTTTCGCAGGGGCGAGCATCCACATAACGAAATCAAGGTCATGCGTCGATTCCATCGCAACGGGTGAAAGCTTGACACGGTTGGCGATCTTCTTGCCCAAATTGCGGGACAGATGGCGGCTGACCATCACGTTGACAACCTTGCCAAGCTTACCTTCAGCGATGGATTTCTTCGCATAAGCGATCTTGCTGTTGAAGCGCTGCGAATAGCCGATGGTGAACTTCACATTATTGGCCCGCGAAATGGCAATCAGATCGTCGGCTTCCCACAACTCCAGCGCGATGGGCTTTTCCAGAAGCACATTCTTGCCCGCTTTGAGGCAATCGCGGGCGATGGCGTAGTGCGTTCCTTCGGGGGTGGTAGAGATATAGACTACTGAAATATCCGGATTGGCGACGATATCCTGATAATCCAGCGTCGCTGTGGCGGGGTTCGTCAACTCCCGCACTTCTGCTAGGCGCTCTGGCTTGATTTCACAGATGTGCAATTTGTCGACCAGTGCCGATTTTGCCAGTGATTCCGCGCGAATACCACCGCACCAGCCGGTGCCGATAACTGCAACTTCTACCTGTCTCATGTTTCCTGTTCCGTTCTGTTTATGGGTGATCTTTAGGGGTGGGCCGAAAGGCATCCGACCTCTTCAATTGTGAAGTGTCATGGTGGAGAGCGTGCTTTGAAGGTGTGAGTGCATCGCTTTATATGCCTCCGACCCCGACCGATTTTCGAGCGCAGTGACGATCGCGTCATGCTCATCAAAGGAATGGTAATCATCAGGCGGGGCGGACATGGGCGTATCCAGACGCCGCCACACGACTACGAAGCGGACGCCGTTCATGATGCTATGCAGCGCGTGCAGCAACGAATTACCCGCCGCAGTCGCAAGCAGTTCGTGGAATTCGGAATCCAGCTCCTCATAGGCTTGCCAACTCGTCGCGCTACGCATCTGCTTGGCGAGCTTGCGCAAATCGCCCAATTGCAAAGGCGAAGCATGGAGTGCAGCAAGACGCGCCATTTCCGGCTCCAGAACCAGCCGAGCCATCATCGCCTCATGCGGGCTGGTCCGTTCTGCCAGATCGGCAATCGTTTCCTGTGAGGCCCCTGTCTTGCGCATTTCACGCTTACCGGAAAGGAAGGTGCCACGTCCGACCTGCCGGATCAGGCTGCCATTGGTTTCCATCACCAGCAACGCCTTGCGAAGCTCTGCACGGCTAACCCCCAGTGTCTCGCACAGGTCGCGTTCCGGCGGAAGCTTCGCGCCTTCGGCAAGCTTGGAGGAGGCAATCCAGGTCCGGACGCGCGCTAGGGCTTTTGCACTCATTGGT
Source organism: Pseudorhodobacter sp. (assembly GCA_041583175.1). Taxonomy (GTDB): domain Bacteria; phylum Pseudomonadota; class Alphaproteobacteria; order Rhodobacterales; family Rhodobacteraceae; genus Pseudorhodobacter. The sequence continues at coordinate 22,081 of JBFHGI010000002.1, forward strand.
TCACCAAATTCCATATGATTGATTGATTGATGAAGGCAGTAATTGACTGCCGATAGCTCAAGTTTGCTAGATTTTATTAATTTATTCAAGTATGTAATAGGTGCGAATCTTAGCCTCATATGGGCGATCTTGATATGGTCAACCAATTTGAACAAAGGACAGCGAGTTGTCAAAGACAAAAAGCCCAGTGTATTGGTTGACGACATCATCAAACCTGATCGCGGGGCGACATATGGGGCACGGTTTCACCGGATTCGGTGAATGTGCGGGTTACATCCCGCGCGCCGTATATCCAAAGAATAACCAGACGCCCCGCGCCAGTATTCTTGAAGTAGTGCGGGATGTTGGCTGGTACAAACGTCGTATCCATCGGCCCCAGTTGCATCAGCTCCCCGCCGACCAGCGCCTCGGCCTGCCCTTCCAGAATCGTGACCTGCTCAGCACAGTTATGGGAATGCAGCGGTGCGGCACTTCCGGCGGGAAACGCAGTCGTTCCGGTCGTGAAAGGCGCGGCATCCGAGGTCCGCTTGCCAACCATCAGCCGCGTTTCAACGCCATCCCCGCGGCTGAACGGTGCGATTGCATCATATCTTATCACTACACCATCGGTCATTTTCTATCCTTTCCAACTTGATCCATGTAAAGGCCTTGCGGCCAGAGGAGCATCCAACATGTCACAGCCCCCTGAAAACATTAGCAGTGAGCGCCTTCGCGCCTTCATCGCACGCAGCTTTTCCGCCTGCGGGATGCCGCAAGGCGACGCCGAAACCGCTGCCGGTTTGATGGCACAAGCCGACTTGATGGGGCAGGACGGACACGGCGTCTTCCGCTTGCCCATGTACATTCGTCGCGCGCGGGCCGGGGGCATGAACATGACGCCCAGCTTCAAGCGGCTGAAAGATCGCGCAGCGATGGCCTTGATTGATGGTGACAATGGGCTTGGCCATTTGGTCATGCATCACGCAACCGAACTTGCGATGGAAAAAGCCGAAAAGACCGGCATCGCCTGGGTTGGTGCGCGTCATTCCAACCACGCAGGGCCAGCGTCGCTTTATGCGATGATGCCGCTGAAAAAGAATATGATCGGAATTTACATCGCGGTCGGCAGTGCCAACCATGTGCCGCCATGGGGTGGTACGGAAATGCTGCTGAGCACCAATCCCATCGCGCTGGCGGTGCCCTCGGGCAAAAATCCTCCGATCGTGCTCGATATGGCCACCACGGTTGCGGCCTATGGCAAAGTGAAAACTGCGGCGCAACGTGGCGAGCAGATGCCCGTTGGCTGGATGGTTGACCGCGACGGAAAGCCATTGACCGACCCCAAGCGCGCCGCTGAAGGCTTCCTGCTGCCCATCGGTGGCGCCAAGGGTTACGGCCTGTCGCTGATTTTCGGCATTCTGGCCGGCACGCTGAACGGCGCCGCCTTTGGCCGCGACGTGGTGGATTTCAATGCGGATTCGAAAACTGTTACCAATACGGGCCATCTGATCCTTGCGCTTGATATTGCAGCATTCGCTGATCCGGACGAATTTCGCGCCGATGTCGATACCGTGTGGGAGCAGATGAAATCCTCGCCGCGCATGACCGGTGTGAACGAGATCCGGCTGCCAGGCGAACGCATGCATCAGGTTACGACAGAGCGCAGCGCCAACGGAATCCCTCTTCCGCTGCAATTGCGTCAGCAGCTTGCCGAACTGGCAGCCGAGCTTGGTATCGATGCGCTGTGAAATGACAAGTTACGCCTGAGTTAGAGGTACCGGGCGGCCAGATCGAGCCGCCCGGCTTTGGATCGGTCTGATCAGTTGCTGATCAGTTTGAACAGACGCTCGTCATAGAGACTGCCCGTCAGCATATTCAGAACGAATTGCGGATCAGGGTTGACGCCGCCTGCCGCTGGAATGCCCGAAAGCTCATTGCGGAAAGCTTTTTTCTCGGGGTGAACTTGATGCGCGTTCTGGGCGTCGGCGTTGCTCCACATTTCCACAACGGTCATATGGTTCGCGCGGTTCGATTGGGTCAGAATATCAAACCGCATATTTCCGTCGTGTTTCCGGCTAAACTCAGCCAACCCTTCCATCATCTCATTACCACAGGGACCGTTCGCATCCACCTGACGCTCACACGGGGCGAATTGCTCTGGCGGGATAATGTCAGCATGCGTGATGACATAGACCGTATCAGCATCTCCCGCCGCAAGATCAGCCGGAGGCGCTGCGACGAGCCCGACATGGGGCCGCTCATCATATGGGGCATAGAGCATCGGCTCCAACGCATTGCGGAACGCAACCGTATGCTCGGCCGCAGCATGGGCGGCACGGGTTTCCGGGTCTGCCCATGTTTCCAGGATGACGAAATGATTGGGCCGGTTCAGGCGCTGCAGCCCCTCAAAGCGCAGGTTCCCGTTTTCCTGTTTGCTGGCTGCGGTTTGCTCTTTGATCAGGGCCAGCACAGCATCGGATTGGGACGCGTCCGCTTCGACATAGGTGACGATAAATGTAGGCTTGTCGGAAAGGACCGTGTCATTCGCGAGTTTAACATCGGCAGCAGCCGAAATAGCGGAGAAAGCAACGATCGCAGCCACAAAACCGGTCTGCTTGGCAAATGTCAGCATGGTATCCTCCTGATTATATTTATAGGAATTTTCAAAGTTTGTCGCTCAATTCGGGCGACCAAAGAACTGGCGGCCCGAGTATCCCCGCGCCGCCAGCTTTACTTTCCGATTATTGCGAAGTCAGGCTTTTCACCAGCTCTTCATAGGCAACCGCCTGCTGTTCGCGCAGCTTTTGGTATTCGGCACCAGGCATGTAGTGGATTTCTTCATCCAACGCGCTCATCAGCGTTGTGAAGGTCTTGTCGACCACCAGTTCCGAGAATGCCTTTTCAAGCGCCGCAATTGCTTCTGGCGGTGTACCGGTCGGTACAACTACGTCGCGGTGCATGAAGCCAATATCGCCATCAATGCCAACTTCGGCAAAGGTGGGGACGTCTTCGTAGAGCCGCGTGTCGCCAGCGGTTGCAAGCACGCGCACTTTGCCGGCCTTCAACAATTCCGCCGTACCCGACGGGAATGACATGGTCATGTCGCTATCACCGGAAAGCAGCGCTTGCATAGCAGGTCCGCCCCCTTGGTAGGGAACCATGTTCATTGTGAAGTCGAGCTTTTTCATGATCTGCGCAGCAGGAACAAAGAACGCGCCCCAGTTGCCGGAGTGTCCAAGATTAAGCTTGCCGGGGTTCGCCTTTGCATCCGCGACCAGTTCTTCAAAGGTCGTATAAGGGCTGTCGGCACGCACAACGATGCTGGCCGGGGCGTAGTTGATCCGTGCCACCGGTACGAAATCCTCAAGCGGCTTGTAGGGCAATGTTTCGACATATTGTTGCAGCATGTCGATGTAGTTATGCGTGAACAGAATAGTGTAGCCATCCGCTTTGGAATTGGCCACTTCCTGCGTGCCCTTTTGGCCGCCTGCCCCCGGTGTCAACCGCACAATCATCGGCTGACCCAGATAGGTCGGAATGATCGAGGTGATAACGCGGGCGATGAGGTCATGCGACCCACCAGCACCCAGCGGAATAACCATGGTAATCGGCTTTTCCGGAAACTCGGCGCGGGCTACGGCCGTTGCTGTCGTCAGAGCCATGCCGGAAACTGCCAGCATCGCTACGGATTTCAAGAATAGACGTTTAAGCATTCTTCTCTCCCTTAGATAGCACCAGTGTTTGTCATTGCGGGCCGCTGGTGCAGCGCTGCCCGCAATGTTTTCAGTGAGCTGAAACTTTTTTGATGCGCTTCCACATCAGGTATCCGATGAAAGGTGTTGCCACGAGGATTGCCAAGGCACCGAACCGCTCGGTGAACAAGAACCCAAGCAGGTTTTCATTGCCCATGGCTACAGTTTGGCCGAATGCATATTCCATCGGTTCGCCAAGGATGAAGCCCATAACCAGTGGCAGCAAGTCAAACTTTGCAGCCCTTGCGATGATACCAAAGAGGCCAAAACCAACCAGCATCAACAGGTCAACGGTGTCCGAGCGGAACACATATGCACCGGCAAAGGCAAACATGACCACAAGCGGTACCAGAGTCGAGAGTCTGATCGTAACAAGGCGCGCAAAGAACGGAATCGAAAGATAGCCGATCAACAGGAACATCAGGTTAGCAAAGACCATCGCGACAAGGATCGCAAACACAGTTGCGCCTTGCTCTTCAAACAGTTGCGGACCAGGGCGCAAACCTTGAGCAACGAAAGCCCCAAGCAAGATTGCAGTGACGTTATCCCCCGGAATACCCAATGTCAGCAGCGGCACCAAAGTTGGCCCGTTGACGGCATTGTTTGCTGCTTCCGCGGCGGCGATGCCTTCCAGCTCTCCTTCACCGAATGTTTCGGGATGGCTCGATGCATTCTTGGCGGCCGAGTAACCCAGCATAGCCGCAACCATCTGGCCCAGGCCCGGGATAATCCCGATTCCGGTGCCGATGACTGTCGAACGACAGATTGTCTTCAAGCTGGACTTGAATTCCAGCCGCGTCAGCCTGTCGCCCATCAAGGTCTTCATCTTCTGGACCTGATCGTTGGTCATCACGACCTTGGCGACCTCGGGGATCGCGAAAATCCCGATGAGCATCGGCAGCAGCGGAATACCTGATTTCAGGTCAAAGAGGCCAAAGGTGAACCGCTCCACCCCGCCCAGCGGGTCGGTTCCAATGAAGGACAACCAGAGGCCCAGCATCATCATGGCAAGGTTTTTGAACGGATTGGCCTCGGATGTGGCTGCGATGATGACCAAGCTCATCAAAAGTACCGCGAAGAGTTCTGGCGGGCCAAACAGCATCACCATATAGGCGATCGGGAAAATCAGGAAAATGGTGAAGATGTCACTGCTGGTATCCCCGAAAACAGAAGCGAACAGCGCCATATCAAGGGCTTTGCGTGATTGGCCCTTCTGCGTCAGTTTGTACCCGTCGGCAGTCGTCGCCACTGCGGCACCCGTGCCGGGCATCGAGATCAGGATCGCAGGGATACTACCGCCGAACATCCCGCCTTTGTAGATCCCCAAAAGAAAGGGAATCCCCACAATCGGGTCGAGGAAGAAGGAAATCGGCAGCAAGATCGCCATTGCCATTAGGGTGGTAAACCCCGGCAGAGCCCCAACCAACATACCCGCGAACAATCCGATAGCCATCATCAGGAAAGTATCGAGGCGCATCGCCATCGCGAAGCCTTCAAGGAATTGATCAAGCATGCTGGATACTCAGTTTAGAGTGAAAGTTCATAATCTTAGGCTC
>JBFHGI010000003.1:0-22660 GCA_041583175.1 Pseudorhodobacter sp.
GCAACCGTTTCCTCGGTCGCACGGGCGGTGGTGACGGCCAAACCGTCGCGCAGCAGGCCCCGCTCTCCAAACGAGTTGCGCGGACCGAGCAGCGACACGAGGCCGCCAGACGGCTCCAGCACCTCGACCGAGCCGCGCTTCACAAGGAACAATCCGTCCAGCGCCTGGCCTGTGTGGTAAATCTCGTCTCCGGCGGTGAATTCGCGGCGCTCGAACACGCTCGCGACCCGCAGCAGATCATCCTTTGACAGGGTGTCATAGGGGTGGACGGTTTCCAGAAAGTTGATGATGGCCGCGCTCGGCTTATCCATTTTCGGTCGTCCTGAAAGGTGAGAATGCCCCCCCGGATCACACCGGAGGGGCAAAGGTTTGCTTAGTGGCCGGTTGCGGCGCCTGCACCTTTCGGTACGCGGATACCTTCAACCAGTTCCTGGATATGTGCCGGCGGCTCCTTGGTCGCGTTGGACACAAGATATGCGACACCGAAGTTCACCAGCGCGCCGACAGCCCCGAAGGAAGTCGATTTGATCGACAGGAGCAACGGGTTAGCATCGGTGAAGCTGTTGGTATCCGGGATGAAGAACCAGCCTTTGTGCAAGAAGATATACACAACGGTGACCGCCAGACCGGAAACCATACCTGCCACAGCACCCGAGTTGTTGATGCGCTTGGAGAAGATGCCCATCATCAGCGCCGGGAAGATCGATGCCGCCGCCAGACCGAAGGCAAGTGCCACGGTTTGCGCTGCAAAGCCCGGAGGGTTGAGGCCGAGGTAGGTTGCCACCACGATCGCAACCGCCATCGAGATACGCGCAGCCAGCAGTTCACCCTTTTCCGAGATGGAGGGGTTCAACTGGCCTTTGATCAGGTCGTGCGAGATTGCAGACGAGATCGCCAGCAGCAGGCCCGCAGCGGTGGACAGAGCAGCCGCAAGGCCACCAGCCGCCACAAGGGCAATCACCCAGCCCGGCAGGTTCGCGATTTCAGGGTTGGCCAGAACCATGATGTCGTTGTTCACGGTCAGCTCGTTCCCGGTCCAGCCTTTGGCGGTTGCCGCAGCGTTGAACTCTTCATTCGCGGACTTGTCGTTGTAGAACTGGATAAGGCCGTCGCCGTTCTTGTCCTCGAACTTCAACAGACCGGTCACTTCCCAGTTCTTCATCCAGTCAGGACGTGCCTCGTAGGCAACCGGATCGGCTTGTGTGCCAGCAGGGTACACGTTGTCGATCAGGTTAAGGCGCGCCATTGCACCAACAGCCGGAGCCACGGTGTACAGCAAAGCGATGAAGACCAGCGCCCAGCCGGCGGACGAACGCGCGTCAGCCACTTTCGGCACGGTAAAGAAGCGCACGATAACGTGGGGCAGACCCGCCGTACCGATCATCAGGGATACGGTGAACAGGAACATGTTCAAGGTCGTATCCGTGTGGCCGGTATATTTGGAGAAGCCCAGTTCCGTCACAACCTGGTCCAGTTTTGCCAGCAGCGGCATGCCCGAAGCGGTATGCTCCGAGAACAGGCCGATGGGCGGCAGGAACTGGCCGGTCAGTTGCAGCGAGATGAAGATCGCCGGAATGGTGTAGGCGGTGATCAGCACGCAATACTGTGCAACCTGCGTGTAGGTGATGCCCTTCATACCGCCGAGAACGGCATAGAAGAACACAACCGCCGCGCCGATATAGAGGCCGGTCGAGGATTGCACTTCCAGAAAGCGCGAGAACGCAACGCCAACGCCGGTCATCTGACCGATAACGTAAGTGACCGAGGCGACGATCAGGCAGACCACGGCGACCATGCGGGCGGTCGGGCTGTAGAAACGGTCGCCGATGAACTCCGGCACGGTGAACTTGCCGAACTTGCGCAGGTAAGGCGCCAGCAGCATCGCCAGCAGAACGTAACCGCCGGTCCAGCCCATCAGATAGGTGGAGTTGTCATAGCCAACGGCAGCAATCAGGCCTGCCATGGAGATGAAGGAAGCGGCCGACATCCAGTCAGCGCCGGTTGCCATACCGTTCAGAACGGGGTGAACACCCTGACCTGCGGCATAGAATTCAGCGGTTGAACCCGCGCGGGCCCAAATCGCGATACCGAAGTACAGCGCGAAAGACGCACCGACGACGATAAGGTTGAGGGTAAACTGATCCATGTTTCCTGTTTCCCTTATTCTTCCACGCCGTGTTCGGCGTCGATTTTACCCATCTTCCATGCGTAGAAGAAAATCAGCACGAGAAAGACCAGAATGGACCCTTGCTGTGCGAACCAGAACCCGAGGTCGGTGCCCCCGATTGCGATACCCGACAGCATCGGGCGCAGAAGAATACCAAAGCCGAACGAGCACATGAACCAGATGACCAAGCAGATGCTGATGATCCGGATATTCGCGCTCCAATAGGCGTTGGACGATGATTTGTCCGCCATTTGCGTAACTCCCTGAATTGTTCCCTCAACCACCCCACCAGAACGGAAAGGCGGCCTTCCCTTTTTATGCCACCACCTTTTTTACGCAGGCCTGCATTGCCCCGGCGACCGACGCGATGTCAGCCATCGCATCAACGGTTTCCAGAACGCCGCGCCCTTTGTAATAGGCGATAAGCGGTGCCGTCTGGGCGTGATACGCGGTCAACCGCGCCCCCGCCGTTTGGGCATTGTCGTCGGCGCGACGTTTGAACTCCGCGCCGCCGCATTTGTCGCAAACTCCTGCTTTGGCAGGTTGCTTGAACTTGTCATGATACCCTTCGCCACAGGCGGCGCAGGTGTAGCGGCCCGCAACGCGGGCAATCATCGGTGCGTCCTCGACCTCCATCGAGATCACCGAATTCACGCGCTGGCCGGTGCTTTCCAGCAAACCGTCCAGTGCCTCGGCCTGCCCCGCGGTGCGGGGAAAGCCATCGAGAATGACGCCCTTGCGGGTGTCAGGCTCGGCCAGACGATCCTTGAGGATCGCCAGCACAATTTCATCCGACACAAGGCCGCCGGCTTCCATTACTGCCTTGGCCTGCTGGCCTGCCTCGGTGCCTGCGGCCACGGCTGCGCGCAGCAGGTCACCGGTAGAAAGCTGCACGAGGCCGAAGGTCTCTTCCAGCATCCGGGCCTGGGTGCCTTTGCCGGCCCCGGGGGGGCCAAGCAGGATGAACACGGCGGGGGTGGTTGTGACCTCTGACATCTTAGCCCCGGTTCATGCGGTTATTGATCAGATCATCCACCACTGAAGGGTCGGCCAAAGTCGAGGTATCGCCAAGGCTGCCGTAATCATTCTCGGCAATCTTGCGCAGGATGCGCCGCATGATCTTGCCCGACCGGGTTTTCGGCAAACCGGGCGACCATTGGATCAGATCGGGGCTGGCAATCGGGCCGATTTCCTGACGGACCCATTTCACCAGTTCCTTGCGCAGATCGTCGGTGGGTTCCACATCGTTCATCAGGGTGACATAGGCATAGATGCCCTGGCCCTTGATCTCATGCGGGTAGCCGACCACGGCAGCCTCGGCCACCATGGAATGTGCCACAAGCGCGCTTTCCACTTCGGCGGTGCCCATCCGGTGACCGGACACGTTGATCACGTCATCGACGCGGCCCGTGATCCAGTAATAGCCATCTTCGTCGCGGCGGCAGCCGTCTCCGGTGAAGTAATACCCCGGATATTGGCTGAAATAGGCTTCCTCGAACCGCGCGTGGTCGCCCCAAAGCGTGCGCATCTGGCCCGGCCAGCTATCGGTGATGCACAGTACCCCTTCGGCTGCGGTTTCAGACTGGATTTCCGCATTCGCGGGATCCAGAACAATCGGCTTCACGCCAAAGAAAGGCTTGGTCGCTGCACCCGGCTTTTGCGGAATGGCACCCGGCAGCGGGGTGATCAGATGGCCGCCCGTCTCGGTTTGCCAGAAGGTATCGACGATCGGGCATTTGCCCTTGCCGACATGGGTGTTGTACCAGTTCCACGCCTCGGGGTTGATCGGCTCACCCACCGAACCCAGCAGTTTCAGGCTGGAAAGGTCATGCTTTTCAACCCATTCGGCGCCTTGGCCCATCAATGCGCGAATGGCTGTGGGGGCGGTATAGAACTGGTTGACCTTGTGCTTGGCGCAGACTTCCCAGAAACGGCCCGCGTCGGGATAGGTCGGCACGCCTTCGAACATGATCGTGGTCGCGCCATTCGCCAGCGGGCCATAGATGATATAGCTGTGACCGGTGACCCAACCCACATCGGCCGTACACCAGAACACATCGCCGTCGTGGTAATCGAAGGTCATCTGATGCGTCATCGCCGCATAGACCAGATAACCGCCAGAGGTATGCACAACGCCTTTGGGGCGACCGGTGGAACCAGAGGTATACAGGATGAACAGCGGGTCTTCGGCGTTCATTTCCACATAGGAGCAATAGGGCGCGGCAGCCGCCATTTCGGCTTTTACGTCGATATCGCGGCCATCAACCCAGGTAGTCTGGTCGCCCGTATGCTTGACCACCAGGCACTTCACGCGGTCGTCGCAATGCAAGAGCGCGGCGTCGGTATTTGCCTTCAGCGCGGTCTTGCGACCACCACGGGGCGCGAAATCGGCGGTGATGACCACTTTGGCCTCGGAATCGTTGATCCGGTTGGCAAGCGCATCGGGCGAGAACCCTGCGAAAACGATGGAGTGAATCGCGCCGATCCGCGCACAGGCCAGCATCGCATAGGCGGCTTCGGGGATCATCGGCAGATAGATCACAACGCGGTCGCCTTTGGTCACGCCCTGCGCCTTCAGCACATTGGCCATGCGGCAGGTGTTTTCCAGAAGCTGGGAATAGGTGATGTGCTGGGCAGGGGTGTCGGGATGGTCCGGCTCCCAGATGATCGCGGTCTGGTTGGCGCGGGTGGTCATGTGACGGTCAACGCAGTTGGCGGACACGTTCAGATTGCCATCCTCAAACCATTTGATCGACACCTTGCCCAGATCGAAATTGGTATCTTTGACCTTGGTGTAAGGCTTGATCCAGTCGATGCGCTTGCCTTGCTCGGCCCAGAAGGCAGTGGGATCAGCGACGGAGGCGGCATACATCGCCTCATAGCCCGCAGCATCAACATGCGCGTTGGCGATAAACTCATCAGAAGCGGGATAGACCGAACCGGCCTGAACGGGTTGCGACATGACTGTTCCTCCTCATTTCGGGCAAAGCAGCTTGCCCCTGGGCGAACCGCTGCGATGTGCAGCAGTCACCCCTCCCTTAAAGGCACTATACCCCAACAGTCAATTTTTGCGTAACTCTTTTTGAAACAATGATTTTTCTGTAAATTTGTTTACTGTCTTTACAGATTTTTTGTAAATCCTGAAAATTGAGGCAAATTTTTGGCATTGTTTTTCAATCTGATAGCGGTTCACAAAACGGTGAGAATTTAGGCGGATGCCCGCCCATGCCGCGTTTGCGCGGAAGATTGACGCTACGTTATGTCGCAAGTCGGATGGGTCAGGCCTGCCCCGAAAGCGCCGTCGCCGCATGGTTTGCTGTAGATGATTCGGAATCAGCCTCGGCCCTTATTTCGGCCTCAACCGCGGCAATATCCGGCAGATAGGTGACGAATGGCGCGTGCAGGCCATGGCTTTCAAGCAGGGTCCGCACCTCCGGGTTGACGGCGGTGAAGTAGAGCCGTCCGCCTTTGCGCGCGGTCTTACGCGCCAAAAGTTCAAACGCGCGCGCGCCGGAGCTGTCGATGAACGGCACATCGGTAAAATCGACGGCAAAGCCTTTGGGCGTATCCGCGATCCGATCCAGCACCGAGCCAAGCCTGGCCGCCGCGCCAAAGAAATAAGGGCCGCGCAGGTGGCAGACCGCTAGATCAGGGGTATTGGCATCGCTCGGCTCATAGCGGCTGGTGGTTTCGCGGCGCTCCACCCCCGCAGCTTCGGCCATACGGCGGATGAACACCGCGCCGCCCAGCGCCACACCGACGACGATCCCCGTGGTCAGGTCGCGGAAAATGACAAGCAGGAAGGTGACGATCACCACCATCGCATCGGACCTGTTGGCGCTGATCAGGGCCCAAAGCTCCTCTTTCTCGGCCATATTCCACGCCACCACGACCAGCACACCCGCCAGTGTCGCCAGCGGGATATAGGCGGCCAGCGGGGCGGCAAGCAGCATGAAGCCCAACACGAACAGGGCGTGCAGCATCCCCGAAACCGGCCCGTGAGAGCCTGCGCGCACATTCGTCGCGGTGCGGGCAATGGTTCCGGTAACGCAAAACCCGCCAAACAGCGCGGAGCCGATATTGGCCGCCCCCTGCGCCACCAGTTCGGCGTTGGAGCGATGTTGCCGCCCCGTCATGCCATCCGCCACCACAGCAGAGAGCAGCGATTCAATTGCCCCTAACAGGGTGAAACTCGCCGCCCAAGGCAGCGCTTGCCACAAGGCTTCGACCGAGAGGGTGGGCAAAGCAGGCGATGGCAGGGTAGAGGGCAGCGCACCAAAGCGGGTACCGATTGTCTCGACCTCCATGCCCAAGACGGCGACCAGAGCCGAAGTCGCGACGACCGCCAGCAACATGCCCGGCCAGTTGGGCAGCCAGCGCTTCACCGCCAGAATAATTGCGATGGTCATGACCGAGACGCCGCAAGCGGCAAGCGACGCCGTCTCGCGCGCGGCCCAAAGCGCGGGCAGCTTTTCCAGCAGCTCTCCCGGCTCCGGGCCGGACAAGCTGAGCCCCCAGAGATCGCGCAACTGGCTGGCAAAGATGATGACTGCGATGCCTGCCGTAAAGCCAACGGTCACGGGGTAAGGGATAAAGCGGATATAGCTGCCAAGGCGCAGCACCCCTGCCCCGATCAGCAAAAAGCCGGATAGGAAGGTGGCAAGCAACAGCCCCTCCAGCCCTGTTGCGGCCACACAGGCGGCGACCAACACGATAAATGCCCCCGCAGGCCCCCCGATCTGGAAGCGCGACCCGCCCAGCGCCGAGACGAGAAAGCCGCCGACGATGGCAGTATAAAGCCCGCGCTCCGGCCCGACACCGCTGGCAATTGCAATGGCCATGGAAAGCGGCAGCGCCACAATCGCAACCGTCATCCCCGCAAGCGCATCGGCGCGCAGATCGGTCAGCCCGTAACCTTCACGCCAGACGGAAAACAGCTTTGGCAAGAACTCGGGTGGCGCGGAGGAGGTTGTTTCTGGCATAATCGGCCTGTATCGCTTGTAGCCATATCCAGCCCCATGGCCCCGCGCCCTGTCAAGCAATCTAACAAAAGTGCCCCCATATGCCGCAGCCCAAAGACCCTGTTTCCCCTGCGAATGATACTGACAGAGCCTTGGCGCAAAACCTGCTGCACGCACCTTTCGCGGCCCTGTCCTATTGCGGCACGGATGGGTTGCCCGCGATAAGCCGCATCGCTTTCGGCCTTGATGCGGTGGGGCGGCCTGTGACGCTGATCTCAGCGCTGGCACCGCATTTCGCAGCGCTGAAGGCCAATCCGGCCTGCGCGCTTTTGCTGGGGGAGCCGGGACCGAAGGGAGACCCGCTGACCCATCCGCGTCTGATGCTGCGGGCCAAAGCCAGTTTCGCCGAGGTCGGGGAACGCCCTGCGTTGCGCGATATATGGTTACAGCAACACCCCAAGGCAAAGCTCTATGTCGATTTTGCCGATTTCGCCTTTGTGCGGCTGCAACCTGTTGACGCGTTGCTCAACGGGGGTTTTGGCAAGGCCAGCCGGTTTACGGCTAGCGATCTCTCTGCCCCCGCAGCATAGGAGAAAGGCGAGCCTGCGCCCGCCTTTTGAAGGATTTATCAGAAGATCAGTTCGGGTTGTCGCAGCGGATCGTTGCCTGCACCCGCCCGCGCACCGCTTGTGGCCAGCGCAGTTGGATCATGCGGCCATTCGTGCTTTTCTCTGTTTCGCAATAGGGCATGGAATAATCGATCACGTTGGACGCATTGCGCACTGCGTCCTCCTTCACCAGCCCCGAGACATTCCGGGCCCGCGAACCGAAGGGCAGATAGCCCGCCGTATCGATCACCCAGGTCGCCGCCTCGGTGTTTTGATCATGCTGGATAGTCACCGGACTTTGCGTGATCTGGTTCACACCGTTGAAGGCATTCGATTCAATGACCACGTTGCGAAAGCGCGAAAAATCGAGTGTGGCATGGGTGGTATCTATGCTTTCCACCCGGTCGATATTGGTGTTGACCGTCCGGAAGGAATTGTCGTTCATCGTGAACCCGTTGATGAAATGCCCCGGCCCGTAAGGCGTAATCACCACAAAGTTATGCGATGGTGCGGTGTCGTTGCAGGTGAAGATATTTCCCGTAACCGTCAGTCCGCCAAAGGAAAACTCCGAGTTGAATTCCGGCTCTGAATCATGCTCGTTCCCCCATTCGATATAGCAGTTGTCGATATAGTTGCCGGTGATCAGGGTCTTGATATTGGTCGAGGTAAAGACAACACCCGCGCGGCGCACGCCCGCCGTCTGATCGTCGCCTTGGAAAAAGTGGTTTCCGATCAGCATGTTGCCGGAACCGGCCAGCACCGCGAAATGCGCAAAGCGAACGATGCGGTTGCCCCGGATCTTGGGGTCGTTGGAATTGACGTTCATTGCAACAGTCGTGCGGTCCTGCACACGGACAGGCTGCTCGTTCGACAGGAACTGGCATTGATCGACATGAAGACCCTGACAGCCTTCCTTGATCGAGGTGATGCCCCTGTCTTTGGGCTTGTTGAAGGTGCAATCCGCGAAAATGAAACCAACCCCTGCCGAGGGCAGCATGACGGCGCTGGCGCGGCCGTTGCACTGGAATTCCATATCGCGGATCTCGAACCGGCCCAGATTGGCCCAGTTGCTGAAATCCAGCAGGTACTTGTAGCGGGTGAATGTATAGGTGCGCGTACCAGCAGCACCCCAAAGCGGACGGCTCAATTCGATCGTGCCGGCCCCGACATCTTTGGAGGCGACATAGATCTCGCGCCCCACCCCTGTTCCCGAAACGCGGGAACCGACAGCGATATTCGCCACATTGGCAACGCCGGTCAACCGGAAGGCATTGCTGTTGGGGGTGTAGGTCGCGACCGAGGTGGCGGTGGTATCCTCCCAGGCTGTGGCGTTCCCGGCCTCTAGCATACCGTTTGCAAGGACACGACGCTGTACCAGAGTATCGAGCCCCGCAAGGGATGCCACATCGACCGGTGTTTTCAGAATAACGCGGCGGCCGCTCAGATCGAACACGGAATGATCGGTGAAATAGAACAGCACCTGAAGGCCGCGGCGGAAACCTTCTTCCTCATCTCCGAAGGCCGCCTCATAGGTGTCCAAGTTGTAATCACGGGTACAAGACAGCCGGTATTGGGCAGGCATCACCACGGTGCCTTCAAACCGGACCTTGCTCGTAAAGGTCACGTTCGTGTTGAGGAAATAGGTGCCTTTGGACACCATGACCGACAAGGCATTGTTCCGCGCATAGGTATCAGCGGCGTCAAACGCGGCGGCATCATCTGTCAACCCGTCCCCTTTTGCGCCAAAGTCGCGCACATCGACCCAATCCATCATGTCCCGCAGGAAGGCCGAGGTGATGTCTTCGATCTCGATATCATCAATCCGGACCACACCGCCGTTCGCGCCGGTCAGATCAAGTCCGAAATGGCCGTAAACCGGCGCGGTGCCCCAGGCCATATCCACGCCAGCCCGGTTGCTGGTGGAAATGATGGCGGAAACGGTCACGACCGAACCATAGGTGGTCAGGGTGGTTGACGGGCCGGTTTGAACCACGCCAGCCACATTGGTGTCATTCGAGGCACCCGCCCAACCCGCGATCCGCACAGACGGAAGGTTCCCCGAAACGGCTTTCACCCGCGCCGTCACGCGCAGATAGAGACCGGGGATGATCGGCGTTTCCGCGAAGGCCCGCAGCTTTTGAGTAGAAGTTGTCTTTTGCAGTTCCAGACAGCCGCCGAAATCCTGATCAGCGGGAACATAGGCCGCATTCGCCTGCCCCTGATAGCTGCCGGATCCGGACGTGCCGTCTTCTCGCGACCACAGATTAAGCCCTGCCGAAAACGGGGGGGGCGTCAGCACCAGCCCGTCGGTAATCGCCTTGTTCATAGATAAACCCTCACCTTTGTGCGCATTTCGCAAGGCAAACCCATGCGGGGCCCGCCGTGACAGGGGCCAGAATGGCCGAAGCGGGGTTAATGCGGGTTAAGAGGACCGTGCGCTCTGGCACGGCCTGTCGCAACACGCGTCATGCCAAAGGGCGGTGCGCTGAAGCACAGCCCAGCTTGCGGTCCATATGCGTGGGGTGTGCTTCAACGCACCGCGCCCGGCACTTCCTCCTGCCGCAACCGCTGCAACAGCCCCGCTGCGGCAGCGTCAGGCGTAGTTTCCCCCCGCGCCACGGCATCCCCCGCGGCTTGCATGTCCCCGCGAATTGCGGGGTCAGCGGTCAGCGCGGCCAGTAAACCTTGGCGCACTTCTTCCTCAAACCAATGGCGCGCCTGTGCGGCACGGTTTTCGTCCCAATGCCCTTTCGCCCGCCGCCACTCTGTCAGGCTCTGCATTTCTTCCCAGGCTTTTGCCAGCCCGGCTTCCTCCAGCGCGGAAACGGTCATCGCCTTGGGAAAGCCATCCGGGTCCTGTGGGCGGCGGCGCAGCAGGCGCAGCGCGCCCGAGTAATCGGCGCAGGTGCGCAGGGCCGTCGCTTTCAAGTCGCCATCCGCCTTGTTCACCAGGATCAGATCGGCCATTTCCATGATGCCGCGCTTTACGCCTTGCAACTCATCCCCGCCCGCCGGGGCCAGCAGCAGGATGAACAGATCGGAAAGCTGCGCCACCACGGTTTCCGATTGCCCGACCCCCACGGTTTCAATCAACACAACGTCATAGCCCGCAGCCTCACACAGGGCCACCGCCTCGCGGGTGCGGCGGGCGACACCGCCCAGATGGGTCTGGCTGGGCGACGGGCGGATGAAAGCCTGCGGTGCGCGGCTCAACCGCTCCATCCGGGTCTTGTCGCCAAGGATAGAGCCGCCAGAGCGCGCCGAAGACGGGTCCACCGCCAGCACGGCGACCCGCAAGCCCTGCGCCACCAGCATCAACCCGAAACTTTCAATGAAGGTCGATTTTCCCACCCCCGGCGTGCCGGAAAGCCCGATCCGCAGCGCTTGCCGACCGTTTTTGCGTAGCTGTGTGGCAAGTTCCAACGCCAGCGCCCGATGGTCGGGGCGCGCAGATTCAACCAGAGTAATTGCCCGCGCCAGAGCGCGCCTGTCGCCCGCAACAAGCTTTTCTGCAATTTCTGAAACATCCATCATGCGGCTCCGGCAAGGTTTCGCTTGTTTCGGGGGCAAGGTGACAGCTTTGTCATCATTCCCCCCTCGCTTTGGGGTTTTTTGCCTGTCTTACTGCCTATATGCCAGAGGGAACGGGAAAAAACCCCCGAAAGAAAAGAGGTTCATATGTTCAGACCGCTTCGCACCACCGCCTTTGCCCTTGCTTGCGCCACCGCAATGCCCAGCGCGGGCCTTGCCGAACGGATCGAGGATAAGGCCACTTTCAGCGTGGTCATCCGTGGCATCAGTGCCGCCTCGCTTGGCTTTTCGGCCATACAGGACGGCAACCGCTATGCCGTTTCCGGCCTGTTGAAAAGCGCGGGGATCGCCGCGATGTTCCGCAAGATCAGCTATAACGCCACCGCCAAAGGGTCGGTGTCCGGTACGCGCTACACCCCGTCCAGCTATGTCGAACAGGCCGATAACGGCAAAACCCAATCCACCAGCAAGATGACCTATTCGCGCGGGGTGCCCAGTGCGGTGCAATATACCCCCCCACGCGAAGGCCGCGACAAGGATGTGAATCCCGCCACCCAAGGCGGCACGGTCGATACGCTGACCGCGCTTTATGCCATTCTGCGCGATGTCGATGCGGGGCAGGAATGCAAGGTCAGCCTGAAAATGTATGATGGCCGCTATGTCAGCTCCATCGCGATTTCCAACCCGAAAAAGCAAGGGGATGCCGTGGTCTGCACAGGCCAATACCGCCGCATCGCAGGCTTCAAGCCCGAGGAAATGGCAGAACGCACCACCTTCCCTTTCACGCTGACCTATGAGCCCACGGGCAATGGCCGGATGCGGGTGACAGAGGTTTCGATGGATTCCATCTATGGCAAAGCATCGATGAAACGCCGATAACGGTGCGGTGAATCAAACTGTCCAACTCCTTCCGATTGACGAGGCGCTGCCGCGTCTGATCGACGCCTTGCGGGCGCGCGGTATGGCCGTGCTACAAGCCCCTCCGGGCGCGGGCAAAACCACCCGCGTCCCGCTCGCGATGCTGGAGGCGGGGCTGGTGGAAGGGCGCATCCTGATGCTGGAACCCCGCCGCCTTGCCGCGCGCTCTTCGGCTGAACGCATGGCCGAAACGTTGGGCGAGCCTGTGGGCCAAACCGTCGGTTATCGCGTGCGGGGAGAGGCCAAGATTGGCCCTGCCACCCGGATTGAGGTGGTCACCGAAGGCATCCTGACCCGGATGATCCAGTCCGACCCCGGCCTCGATGGCATCGGCGCACTGATCTTTGACGAATTTCACGAACGCAGCCTGAACGCCGATCTGGGGCTAGCGCTCGCCTTGGAACTACGCGGCGCGCTGCGCGAGGATCTGGTGCTGCTGGTCATGTCCGCAACGCTGGATGCAGCCCCGGTGGCCGCGCTGATGGGGGATGCGCCGCTGATCACATCTGAAGGGCGGGCGTTTCCGGTGGAAACCCGCTGGCTGCCCCGCCCCTTGCCCCCGCGCGCGCGTCTGGAAACCGAGGCCGCCGCCCTGATCTGCCAAGCGCTGGAAGACTGCCCCGAAGGCGGGCTGTTGGCCTTTCTGCCCGGCGAAGGTGAAATCCGCCGGGTAGAGGCCGCGCTTAAGGGCCGCTTGCCCGGAGGCTGCGTGGTCCGTCCCCTGTTTGGCAACATGGCCTTCGCCGACCAGCGCGCCGCCCTTGCCCCGCAAGCCACGGGCCGCAAGATCGTGCTGGCCACCGCCATCGCCGAAACCTCGCTGACGCTGCCCGATATCCGCGTGGTGGTGGATGCAGGCCGGTCCCGCCGCGCGCGGTTTGACCCCAATTCCGGCATGTCGCGCCTTGTCACCGAACGCGTGACAAAGGCCGAGGCCGAACAGCGCCGGGGCCGCGCGGGCCGTGTGGCGCCGGGCACCTGCTACCGGCTGTGGACGAAGGGCGAGGAAGGCGGGCTTGCCCCCTTCCCCCCCGCCGAGATCGAGGCCGCAGACCTGACCCCGCTGGCGCTGGAACTGGCCCTTTGGGGCAGCGCCGAAGGGCTGGCCTTCCTGACGCCGCCCAATCCGGGCGTGATGGCCGAGGCGCAGGCGCTGCTGACCGCCCTTGGTGCGCTGAAAGGCGGGCGCATCACTGATCATGGCCGCGCGCTGGCGGCCTTGCCGCTGCACCCGCGCCTTGGCCATATGCTGCAAACCGCGGGCGCTGGTCCCGATGCCGCCACGCTGGCGGCTTTGCTGGCCGAACGCGACCCCGTGCGCGGAGCCCCCCCGGATCTGACCTTACGCCTTTCCGCCATCGCCAACCCCCGCGCGTTTGAGGATAACCACCCCTATACCGCCGATCGCGGCGTGATCGAACGCATCAGAACCGAGGCGAAACGCCTGAAACGCAACGAAACGCCAAGCGACCTAAGCCCCGGCCAGCTTGCCGCGCTGGCCTATCCCGACCGCATCGGCCTGCGCCGCAAAGGCGATGCACCGCGCTATATCCTGTCGGGTGGCAAAGGTGCCGTGATGGAGGAAGGCACACCGCTGGCAGGTCACCGCCTGATCGTCGCCACCGATCTGGATGGCGACACCCGCGAGGCCAAAATCCGACAAGCCGCGCCCCTGCACGATTCCGAATTGCGCGCGCTTTATGCCGATCAGATCGCTTGGGTTGAGCTGTGCGAATGGTCGCGCCGCGACGGCAAGATCTCCGCCCGTCGGCAGGAATGCTTCGGGGCCTTGGTGCTGGATGACCGCTTGTGGCCCGAAGCCCCGGCCGAGGCGATGGCCCGCGCCGCCTTTGACGGTCTGCGCGCGATCGGTCTGCCCTGGACGCCTGCCGCCAAACGCCTGCGCGCGCGGGTGGACCTGTGCCGCGCCGATGGCTCGGACCTGCCCGACCTGTCGGATGAGGCGCTGCTGGCAGACCCGGATTGGCTGTTGCCCTATCTGACAAAGGCGAAAACCGAAAGCCAGTTGCGCAGCCTTGATCTGACAGACCCGTTGCGCGCGTTTCTGGGCTGGGACACGCTGCAACTCTTGGACCGGCTGACGCCCAGCCATTTCACCACACCGCTGGATCGGCGCATCCCGATTGATTACGATGGCGAGGCACCGGGGATTGAGCTGCGCCTGCAAGAACTCTTTGGCGTCACCACCCATCCGACCGTAGGGCCAAAAGCCCTGCCGCTGCGCATCACGCTGTTGTCACCCGGCGGCAAGCCGGTGCAAGTGACGATGGATCTGCCGGGGTTCTGGACGAATTCCTATGCCGATGTGCGCAAGGACATGCGCGGGCGCTACCCCCGTCACCCATGGCCTGAAGACCCGCGCGAGGCTGATCCGACTTTACGCGCCAAACCACGCGGCACCTGAATGGCAGCAGGTCAGGCGCTCGAGGTCTTTACGCCGCGCGTGCCTGTACGGTAAGACCGCCCGCTTTGCGCTGGATATAGCTCCGCTCCATCCGGCGGCGCAGCAGAACCCGCGCTTCATGCGCCAGCAGAACCCTTCGCGCGGCAGAGTGGGGGTAGTGGCCCACCATCTCTGACGCAAGAAGAACTTGCTCTAACGAGGCGACATTGCGTGAAGACAGGGTCTCGAACACCTGCGGGCCGGGGAAAAGCGTTTCGGCAGCCGTGCCCTCGGCAAGGACAAGGTGATGCTGCTGCATAAGGATGTGGTGATAGCTGACTTTTCCCGTGCCGATCGCCCGATACACCCCCGCCAGAGAAAGCAGATGCTTGGCGGCGACCAGGACTTCCGACTCTCCGAACAGCAACTCGCAATCTGGACCGCTGAGCATCAACAGATGTTGCCCTGAGACCCAGAGATCGCGGTCATTGTCGAGCACACCGGCCGAAATACAGACGGGCAAAGCCTCTTCCTGCGCGATCACACTGCCACCGCCCACCCAGATCAACGGCTGCGGCCCATCGTCGAGCGTGTCCACCAGATCGCCCGCTTGCAACTGCTCGACCGGACGCGGACCAAGCGGAGTTTGTATCATCGTCCCCGCAACAAAGCACACGGGATTACCGTTCAGAAAACGGGTGGACCAGACGCCGTTGGGGTCATTCGAATCCAGAACCGCATTGGGATAGTTGGAGATTGCAGCGGCATTGCCCGACCCCGGTATGATGTAATCAATTGCGCCGCCATTGGTCATGCCCGTCTGGGCAACACCGGTGTAGCCATTGGTCCATTGGACCTGCTGGTAGATAAAATCGATCTCGAAATTACCGTCATGGGTATGTTCCAGCACCACCTGAAACGTATTGGTATTTGCGGTGGACCCTGAATAGGCCCGCACGCCAAGCCAGGTGATCGTCACGCGCTGCGTGGCGGGGTCCAGATCCCAGTAGATATTGTTGGTCCCGGTCGCACTGCCAGCGCGGATATCGACATCCGACCAGAACGGCGCGATGGCAGGGTAAGTCAGGCTCGACAACGCCGAGGGGGTATAGGTCGTGACTGGCGCGTTGAAAGTGATGAGGCCATTGGTGTTGATGTAGAGGCTGGTGTAATTGGTGCCAAAGTAATTGATGCCCGCCGCACCAAAAACCGAGGTGATATTCACCTGAATGGAACCGTCATCATAATTGCCTGCCGTCAGGGAAGAGCCGCGAAAGCTGCCCTCACCGACGCCCTGCGGGCCGCCCAAACCTGTGTTGATCGTAGCCATTCTGGCCCCGCCTCATGATGTGTTTCGTTGACAACATCCTGGGCGAGCACTGTGGCCAATTCTGGCGTGATCTGCGGCATTTGCATGAATTTGGAAACAATGACTGCCCCAGTTTCGCCTTGATTTACAGCGCTTCAAGGCAGCCGGGTGATGGGCGTCAGAGCAGGGTTGGCAGCGCCCCGGTGGTGGTGATCCTGGCGAAATCGGCCAAGGTTCCCAGCGTGACTGAGAGCACCGTTTCGGCGCTATGGGCCACGCCATCCGGCCCCGTGATGCCAAAGCCGAAAACGGCATCTTGCGGTAAGATCACCTTGAACCCAAGATTGACCGCCATGCGCAAGCTGCTGGAAACACAGTAATTTACAGCGGCACCGATCAAGACCAGCCGCGAGATGCCTGCCGCGCGCAGATGCGCCTCCAGTTCTGTGCCGACAAAGGCGGAAGAGCCCCGCTTCACGAAACAGGTCTCGGTCGGCAAAGGGGTTGCACAGGGCATCACCTCGCCCCCCGATGTGCCAAGACGAAAACCGGAGTTGGGGTTCGGGTCATCGTGATGGATGTGGATCACCGGCAGGTCCCGCGCGCGAAACAGCGCCAGCGTCTCGGATATCCGCGCTTCGGCCATGAGGTTGGAGCGGGGGATGCCCGCCGCGGTCCGGCGGGCAAACTCCATCTGGCAATCGATCACCAACAGCGCGGTGGTCATGGCTCAGACGCCCAAGCACCAGCGCATGATCGCCTTTTGCGCATGCAGACGGTTCTCGGCCTCGTCAAAAATTACCGAATGGGGGCCATCCATCACGGCGCTTGTCGCCTCGTCATTGCGATGCGCGGGCAGGCAGTGCATGAACAAGGAATCGGGTTTGGCCTGTGCCATCAGCGCCTCGTTCACCTGATAGCCGCGCAGCTGATTATGGCGCCGCTCCTTGGCGGATTCCGGATCATGCATGGAGACCCAGGTATCCGCGACAACGAGATCGGCCCCTTCAACGGCTTTGTTCGGGTCACGCTCCACCGTGACTGTCACGCCTTTGCTGCGGGCAAAGTCCAGCCATTCCGCCTCCGGGTCGAGCGTTTGCGGGCCGGTGAAGGTGAAATCAAAGCCGAACTGGCCTGCCGCATGCAGGAAACTGGCGGCGACATTGTTGCCATCGCCGCACCAGACCACTTTCTTGCCCGCGATGGGGCCGCGATGCTCCTCATAGGTCATGACATCGGCCATGATCTGGCAAGGGTGGGTGCGGTTGGTAAGGCCGTTGATCACAGGCACCGTTGCATATTCCGCCATCTCTTGCAGGGTTGCTTCCTCAAACGTGCGGATCATGATCAGATCGACATAGCGCGACAGGACGCGAGCCGTATCGGCAATGGTTTCACCGTGGCCAAGCTGCATTTCCTTGCCCGACAGAACCATGGTCTGCCCACCGAGTTGGCGCACCCCGACGTCAAAAGAAACGCGCGTGCGGGTCGAAGGCTTTTCAAAGATCAGCGCGACCATGTGACCGGCCAGCGGCTGGTCATCATCTGGCGTGCCCTTCGGGCGACCGTTGCGCGCGGTTTTCATCGCATGGGCGCTATCAATCATGGCCCGCAGATCGGCGGCATCGGTGGTGTGGATATCAAGAAAATGCTTCATCATTCTGGCTTTCTGGGAGCGCGCCGGGGGGCCAGCCCCCCGGACCCCCCGGGATATTTGAACCGAAAAGAAAGGGTTCAGTTTTGGGTCGTCTGGGTTACGGAGCTTGCGGCCTTATCCAGTCGCGAAAGTGCCTCGGCGATATCTTCGTCGGGGATGTTCAAGGCGGGCAACAAGCGGATCACGTTGTCTGCCGCGGGAACCGTCAGCAGGTTTTGCGCATAATTCGCTTTGACCACATCCGTGTTCGTGGCCTTGCATTTCAGGCCGAGAATGAGGCCCTCGCCGCGCACCGCCTCATAGACATCGGGGTGCGATGCAACGAGGCCTTCCAGCCCTTGGCGGAACAGGGCGGACTTGCGGTTCACCTCGGCCAAGAAGGCGGAATCGGAGACAATCTCCATCACCTTGGCCCCGACAGCGCAGCCCAGAGGGTTACCGCCATAAGTGGAGCCATGTGTGCCTGCGACCATGCCGGAAGCGGCGTTTTCGGTGGCAAGCAGTGCGCCCAGCGGGAAGCCACCGCCGATGCCTTTGGCGACCATCATGATATCGGGGGTCACCCCTGCCCATTCATGCGCAAAAAGCTTGCCGGTCCGGCCCACACCGCATTGCACCTCATCCAGCACCATCAGCGCGCCGGTTTCATCACACAGGTCGCGCAGGCCTTTCAGGCAGGCATCGGGCAATACGCGGATGCCACCCTCACCCTGGATCGGCTCCACCATAACGGCAGCGGTTTTATCGGAGATCGCGGCGCGCAACGCCTCATGGTCGCCGAAGGGCAGGGTTTTGAAACCGGGCATCAACGGGCCGAAGCCTTTGGTCATTTTCTCGGACCCGGCTGCGGCAATTGCCCCGGTGGAACGGCCATGGAAGGCACCTTCAAAGGTCAGGATTTCAATCCGCTCCGGCTGGCCTTTTTCCGCCCAGTATTTGCGCACCATCTTGATTGCAAGTTCGGCCGTCTCGGTGCCGGAATTGGTGAAAAACACCGTATCGGCAAAGCTATGCTCCACCAGCAGATCGGCAAGCCTTTGTTGCTGCGGGATCTGATACAGGTTGGATACATGCCAAAGCTGACCCGCCTGCGCAGTCAGGGCTGCCACAAGCGCGGGATTGGCGTGGCCCAAAGCGTTGACCGCGATACCTGCGCCCAGATCAAGGTAGCGCGCGCCGTCGGTTGTCGTCAGCCAGGAGCCCTCGCCCTTTTCAAAAGCCAGCGGCGCGCGGTTATAAGTCGGCAATACGGAAGCGATCATCGTATAGTCCTTATGTGGAGGACTTAGCCGTGCCAAAGCCAGGCGGCCAAGTCAACGAGAATTGGGAGAAATCGGTCAGGAAGGAGAGGGTGCCGGTGTGGCAAGCTTGATCAGTCGCGCGCTGGGTCAGCGTCGGCGTCGGGGCAGTTGGATATGGCGGGCCTTGATGATCATGGGCAGAGGCGTAGGGGCAAAGCCCCGAAAAGTAAAGTGGCTTTATTCGGGCAAACGCATGGATTTCGGTACATGGTCCCCTCTGCCGCTGGCATCCGAGCCTTGTATCTGGGTCTTGTATCTGGGCCTTTAGGATTGTATCTAAGGCAGTCACAGCTAATTTGGGGCGATCAAGCGCCTTTCATGCGCAGGTATTCGCGCGCCCCCAACACCGGAGATCGGGATGTCCTGGACAGATGAGCGTGTTGAAACGCTGAAAAAAATGTGGGCGGAGGGCCAGAGCGCCAGCCAGATTGCCAAGGAACTGGGTGGGGTTACGCGCAATGCGGTGATCGGCAAAGTCCATCGCCTCGGGCTTTCGAACCGCGCCACTGGTGGCGGCAAGGATGAGCCGGAAGCAGAAGTGGCCGCCCCCCGCGTCGAGGCATCGGCCCGCCCCGCAGAACCTGCGCGCGCGGCAGAGCCCAAGCCTGCGGCCCCCGCGCCGCGCCCGTCTGCCCCCATAAATCCGACCGTGGCGCAGGTGGTCAACAACGTGACCCCGCTGCCCCTTCGCAAATCCATCGTACCGGCCGGCCAGCCCTTGCCGCCGCAACCGTCTGCCAACGAGATCAGCCCCGAGGCCTTGGCTTCGGTGCGCGAAGTGGAGAAAACCTCCAAGAAAATCAGCCTGATGGAGCTGACGGAGCGGACCTGCAAATGGCCGGTCGGCGACCCTGCGACCGAGGATTTCTGGTTCTGCGGCCTGCCCTCTGCGGCTGGCAAGCCCTATTGCGATGCCCATGTGGGCGTGGCCTTCCAACCGATGAGCGCACGGCGCGACCGCCGGCGCTGAATGCGGCCGCTGATCGACCCGAACGACCCGTTTTTCCGCCGCCCGGCAACCCGCTGGGCGGTGTCTTTGTTTCCGCTGGTCTGGGCGGGGGTGGAGGCCTGGATGGGCAGCTATGGCTGGGCCCTGATCATGGCCGTATTGGGGGGCTATGCGGCCTATGAACTGCTGTGGAAAGGCCCGTCAACCTGAGGGTTTCGGGCAGCGCACGCGGCCCCGCATCTCACCGCTGTCGCCTTGCCATGTGCTCGCGATAATCGTGCAACCTGTCAGCTCTGGCACCAGCGCGATCATCGTGGCGCGAATCCCCTGATGCTCCCCCCGCCGTGCATAGCCGAGGCGGATCACCTCTGCCATATTTCCTTTTAGATACAAGGTATAAGCCCGCCCGTTGCGAGTGGCATCAAACCGTTCCGCCCCGAACATCTGCGGGGTCGGCTGCGCACCACAGGCGGCGAGGAAAAGGGGAAGGACCAACGCTTTCATCGCACTGTTTTGGCATGCCTTGGTTAACGGATGCTTAAAGCCCCAGAAACCTGCCAGACTCACGCCAGAACCCCACCAGACCGCGGCCCCCATCTTTCCTTAACCGTTCCGCCCGAAACTGCCACCGGAAAACCGGAGAGATCGGATGACAGACCTGACCCGCCTGACCCCGCGCCAGCGCTCTCATTACACCTATCTGATGGATGTAATGAGCCGGCTTGACTGGGATTTTCACAACACGATCCACCGGCACGGCCGCATCCCGCCCGACTGGGCCGAGATCGCCCAAGCCACCCCGCGCCGGACCAAGGTGAAAGTGACTTTCGAGGTGGAAGAGGACGTGCTGAAATTCTTCAAGCAGATGGGCAAGGGGCACGGTCCGCGCATGAACGACGTGCTGCGCTGCTTCATGCATGCACGGCTGGCGGGGGTGGTGGAAGGGGCGGAAACGCTTGCCATTTACCGGGAAGGCGCGACGGCAAACGCAGGCCCCCGCCCCGGCTTTGGCGATACCGCCCGGATGATGGGAGAGGCGCCGGAACCCGAACCCGAAGCGCACACCATGCGCGCCAGCCTCGACCGGGCAATGGCGCTGCTGGAAAAAGCGCGGGCGCTGCGGGAAGCCTATGAGATGGGGCAGAGTTGAGGGAACGAAACCCATGGCCCGCGCGTTATGGACCTGATGTTCAACCAAGAGGATTAACCGATGCGCAACCCGCTGTTCCTTCTCCCCGCCCTCGCCCTGATGCTGCTGACCGCCTGCGAAACCGTCAAAGGCGTTGGCCGTGATGTGGAAACCACCGGTGAGGTGATCACCGATGGCGCCCGTCAGGTGCAGAACGACTTGTGATTGGCGGGGAGTCGGGGTGAACCCCGACCTACGCTTTGGCTGGGCGGGGCCTTCCCCGCACTAGTTTACTGGGGCGGGTTAAAGCCCCACACTTTCATTTCAAATTGCCCGCGTCGCTAAGCGCACGCTCGATTTCCGAGAAATTCGGCATCACTGACCAATATTGCTCAGAGTAGCTTCTGAAAATTCTGGCGCTGTCTTCATCAGAATGCACTTCAAAGCGCCAAATGGAAATGGCTTCTGCGATCAAAGACACGGAACGATCTACCAATTCCAAGACTTCATTGTATGAATAGCCGTTGCTACCCGCGCCAGTTTGTGAAAGCTGCCTGCGTATTCCTGAAACGCCCTTTGTTAGATGCGCGAAGTGCTCGTCTCTGGAGAGTTTCAGCTCCGCTATCAAACTTGAATTCGAAATGCTTTCTACTGAATTTTTAAACTCAGTAATCCTGTTAGGAAGCATCTCACAGCCAAGTTGTTCTTCGGGCCAGTCCGGATATGCACGCCGTCGAGCCAAAACTATATTTCCTTTGGCACTAACAAGCCTAGGAGCAAGTTGGCGCAACGAATGCCCGTTACTATCCCAGATTCGGCAACACCAGAGCCTCAGTTCCCTCAGCACGCAAGTGATTTGTAATTGCGCTGCGTGGCCAGCATAAGAGTTTGCAATTTTAATGTGTGTATCCGGCCGATCAATGACGGTACGACTAAATTCCGACAGCATTATGCCGAAAGACTTCTCATCGTCGAGTTGGGCGATTGCCCTGTCAATCCATTCATCTTTGAGAATATTGGAAACACCACCCATGCAGTCTTTGCTCCCACTCCCCAGCCGCGCAGGCACGCGTTTGGCCTTTGGCCAATCGCTTTCGCCTGCCTGCTCTAAAGATGGACGTTTAACTGTCCATCTTTAGAGCACTAATAAACGCCTCTTGCGGGATTTCGACTTTACCGAACTGGCGCATCCGTTTTTTACCGGCTTTCTGCTTCTCCAGAAGTTTCTTCTTCCGGCTGGCGTCGCCACCATAGCATTTCGCGGTCACGTCCTTGCGCATCGCGGACAGGGTCTCGCGGGCAATCACGCGGCCGCCAATCGCCGCCTGGATCGGGATTTTGAACATGTGGCGGGGGATCAGGTCTTTCAGCTTTTCCACCATCGCACGGCCACGCATTTCGGCGCGGTCGCGGTGGACCATCATCGACAAGGCGTCAACGGGTTCATCGTTCACAAGGATCGACATTTTAACGAGGTGGTCCTCGCGGTATTCGGAGATCACATAGTCAAAGCTGGCATAGCCCTTGGAGACGGATTTCAGGCGGTCGTAGAAATCGAAGACCACCTCGGCCAGCGGCAGGTCATAGACGACCATCGCGCGGGTGCCCGCGTAGGTCAGGTCAAGCTGGATGCCACGGCGGTCTTGGCACAGCTTGAGCACGTCACCCAAATATTCGTCGGGGACCATGATCGTGGCCTTGATGCGAGGCTC
The DNA here is from genome assembly GCA_041583175.1 of Pseudorhodobacter sp. Lineage (GTDB taxonomy): Bacteria > Pseudomonadota > Alphaproteobacteria > Rhodobacterales > Rhodobacteraceae > Pseudorhodobacter. The sequence goes on from JBFHGI010000003.1 coordinate 22,647, forward strand.
CTCGACGTGATCGA
>JBFHGI010000004.1:0-18879 GCA_041583175.1 Pseudorhodobacter sp.
CGGACAGCAAGCTGCCCGACATGCAGGCGGGATGGGAGCAAGGGATCACCAATTCGCTCGCAGGGCTAGCCGGGTTGAACATGTGTTATGAGGCGGTGGGGATGCATGCCTCCTTGCTGGGCTTCTGTCTGGAAAGCCTTGTGCTGGGCGACGATCTGTTGGGCCAGGCGATGCGGCTTGTGCGCGGGATTGATGTCACGCCCGACAGCACGAGCATCGACGCGATGAAAGAGGTTTGTCTGGGGGGGGCGGGGCATTACCTTGGCTCGGACCAGACGTTGAAGCTGATGCAGACGGAGTATATCTATCCCGTGGTCGGCAACCGGATGTCGCCGAAGGAATGGAACGAGGCAGGCAAGCCTTTGCTGCTCGACAAGGCTTTGGCGCGCAAGAATGCGATTCTCGCCCGTGCGGGGCGGTTGATTGACCCAGAGATTGATGCAATGATCCGGAGCAAATACAAAATCTATTTTCAGTGAGGATTCAATGATTTCTGACCACGCATTAAAGTTCTACATCAACGGGGAATGGGTTGCGCCGCTTGGCGCGGACCGGCTTGATGTCGAGAATCCCGCGACCGAGGAGATCTTGGGCCAGATCGCCTTGGGGTCGGTGGCCGATACTGACCGCGCGGTTATGGCTGCGCGGGCGGCTTTTGCTGGGTTCAGCGGGGTTCCGGTGGCAGAGCGGATTGCGCTGCTGGAACGGATATTGGCCGAATATGAGGCGCGGGCCGAGGATCTGGCCCAAGCGATGCGCCTGGAAATGGGGGCTCCGATCTCTTGGGCGCGGGAAGCGCAGGTTTGGGCGGGGCAGGTGCATCTGGAAAGCACCATCGCAGCGGCAAAATCCTTTCACTGGGAGGAAAAGCGGGGCGCAACGCAGATCATCCGTGAGGGGATCGGGGTTTGCGCGCTGATTACGCCGTGGAACTGGCCGATGAACCAGATCGTGTGCAAAGTGGCCCCGGCGATTGCGGCGGGTTGTACGATGGTTTTGAAACCCTCCGAAATCGCGCCCTTGTCGGGACTGATCTGGGCGGAGATTTGTGATGCGGCAGGTGTTCCGGCAGGGGTGTTCAACCTTGTGAACGGCACCGGGCCGGAGGTGGGAGCGCGCCTGTCCAGCCATCCGGAGGTGGATATGGTCAGCTTCACGGGCTCTACCCGCGCGGGGGTGCTTGTGGCGACCAATGCCGCCCCGACGGTAAAGCGGGTGGCGCAGGAACTGGGCGGGAAGTCGGCCAATATCATCCTGCCCTCTGCCGATATTGCGGCGGCGGTGGCGCAAGGGGTGGAGGCTTGTATGGCCAACACCGGCCAGAGCTGTGATGCGCCGACGCGGATGCTTATCCCGCGCGGGTCCGAGAGTGTTGCGTTCAAGGCTGCGCAGGAGGCTGTTGCGGCCGTGGTGATCGGTGACACCGCTGATGCGGGCGTGACCATGGGGCCGCTTGTCAGCCGGGCGCAATATGAGAAAGTGCAGGGGCTGATCGGGCAGGGGATTGCCGAAGGGGCCACGCTGATCACCGGCGGCTTGGGCCGCCCCGAGGGGATGAACCGCGGCCATTATGTGCAACCGACGGTCTTTGGCGATGTGACGCCGGGCATGACCATCGAACGCGAAGAGATTTTTGGGCCGGTGCTGGCGATCCTGTCTTATGACACGGTCGATGACGCTGTCACGATCGCCAATGATACGGTTTACGGGCTGGCGGCCTATGTGCAGGGCGGTTTGACCGAAGCGCGGGCCGTGGCGCGGCGGTTGCGGGCGGGGCAGGTGAATGTGAACGGCCCCGACTGGGACACCTTCGCGCCCTTTGGCGGTTACAAACAATCAGGAAACGGTCGCGAATATGCCGATTGGGGCAGTCACGACTTTTGCGAACCAAAAGCTATTGTGGGGTACGGGGAATGACACATTACGGCTATATCGGGCTGGGCAATCTGGGCGCGAACTGCGCCGCCTGCTTGTTGAAAGCGGGCATGCAGGTGACGGTGTTCGACCTGAACCCGAAACTGGCCGAGCGGTTGGTCGCGATGGGTGCTGTGCTGGCGCCGAGTGTGGAGGCTCTGGCAGCCTCTGCTGATCATGTTATCACCTGTTTGCCCTCGCCCGCAGTGTCGGAACGGGTGTTGCACACGATCTTGCCGGTCATGAAACCGGGGGCGAGCTGGCTGGAAATGTCGACGCTGGGGCGCGATGAGGTGTTGCGTCTGGGGGCCGTTGCCGCCGAAAAAGGCGTGCGGATGATGGAACTGCCGGTAACAGGCGGGGTGCATCTGGCCGCGCAGGGCAAGATCACCATGCTGGCCGGCGGTGACAAGGATTTGTACGATCTGCATCTGCCCGCGATGCAGGCGATGGGCGACCGGATATTCCACATGGGGCCGCTGGGATCATCCTCGATCATCAAGGTGATCACCAATATGCTGGCTTTCATCCACCTCAAGGCGACGAGCGAGGCGTTGATGCTGGCCAAGCGTGGGGGCTTGGACCTTGCGCAGGCCCATGCGGCGATTGCGGCCTCATCGGGCAACAGCTTCGTGCATGAGACCGAAGGCGCGCTGATCCTGAACGGGTCTTATGACATCGCGTTCAACATTGATCTGGCGCTGAAGGACCTGGGTTTTGCGCTGGGCTTTGGCAAGGAATTCGGGGTGCCGCTGGATTTGGCAAGCATGACCAACCAGACCTATATCGCAGCAAAAGCCGCCTATGGCGGCGAGGCGCAATCGCCGATGATCGCGAAGCTGCTGGAGGATTTGCTGGGCACCGATCTGCGCGCCGACGGGTTCCCCGCACGGCTGGAGTAAGCCGGGCCTACCTAAGGCCCAAGCCGAAGGAGAGGTCAGAGCGTCGCCAGAAGGCGCTTTGCCTCATCCCTTGGTGCCTGCAAGGGGCTGCGGTCTTCGCCGGGGAAGAAACGGGCGCGGGTGGCCGTTGGCATGGGCGCAGGTGTGACGATGGAAACTTTCGGGCCGGTCTTGGCCGTTTCCGCAGCCCATGACCGCGCCAATGTAATCTGCCCGGTCTTGGTGGCCCCGTAGGCGCCGAAAAACTTCTCGCCGGCGCGGGGGTCATCCAGAAACAGCGCCGTGCCGCCGTCGCGCGCGCGGAGCAACGGCTCGATCATCGGGATCAGCGTGCCGGTGGCGCGCAGGTTGATCGCGACCGATTTGTCCCAGTCTTTCACGTCGATATGGCCCGCAGGCGCAAGCGGGGCCGCGTGGATCGCTGCATGGACCCAAAGGTCAACCCCACCCCAGCGGTCAAAGACCGAGCGGCAGAGGTGGCGCATCGCGTCATCATTGGTGATATCCATCGGGGCCAGCGTCAGCCCGCCGGGGGCATTGGCCGCCTTGGCGCGGTCATCCACCTCTTCCAGCCCGCCTGTTGTGCGCGCGACGGCGACCACGTGCCAGCCCTGCAGGGCCAGTTCCTCGGCGATGGCAGCGCCAAGCCCGCGAGAGGCACCGGTGACAAGGGCGATTTTCTGGGCCATGGCTGGGACTTTCAAAGCTTGCGCCAATGGCTTTTGGAGGAGCCTCCGGCGGCGCGTTTGCGCAGCAAAGCGCGATTGATATTTTTGACCAGATGAGAGGGCGGGGTTATTCTGCGGCTTTCATCTCAAACCCGTTGGCGATCATATCGGAGGGCGCAATCGGGTATTCACCCGAGAAGCAGGCATCACAATATTGCGGGCTTGCATTGTCACGGCCCTTTGCAATTCCGGCGGCGCGATAGAGGCCGTCCAGCGAGACAAATTTAAGGCTGTCCACGCCGATCCAGTCACGCATTTCCTCTTCCGACATGGTCGCGGCCAGAAGTTTGGACCGTTCGGGCGTATCGACGCCGTAGAAACAAGGCCATGCGGTCGGTGGGGACGCGATACGGAAATGCACCTCGGCAGCACCGGCATCCAGGATCATATCCTTGATCTTGCGCGAGGTGGTACCGCGCACAACCGAGTCGTCCACCAGAATGACCCGTTTGCCCTTGATCAGCGCGCGGTTGACATTCAGCTTCAGGCGCACGCCCATGTTGCGGATTTGCTCTGTCGGCTCGATGAAGGTGCGGCCCATATACTGATTACGGATGATGCCCATGGCATAGGGAATACCGCTTTCCTGAGAAAAGCCGATGGCCGCAGGGGTGCCGCTGTCGGGCACGGGGCAGACGAGATCGGCCTCGACTGGCGCTTCGCGGGCCAGTTCCACGCCGATCTGGCGGCGGGTTTCATAGACGGAGCGGCCGCCGAGGATGGAATCGGGACGGCTGAAATAGACATGTTCAAAGATGCAGCCGCGCGATTTCATGCGGCGGAAGGGGAAGTGGCTTTGCACCCCGTCCTTGGCAGAAATAACCACCATTTCGCCGGGTTCAATCTCGCGTATGAATTCGGCACCGATGATGTCCAGCGCGCAGGTTTCAGAGCTGAGCGCCCAGCCATCGCCCAGCTTGCCCAGCACCAAGGGGCGTACCCCCAAGGGGTCACGCACGCCCATCAGTTTGGTGCGGGTCATGGCGACGATGGAGAACGCGCCTTCGACCTTGCGCAGCGCCTCTTCCATCCGGTCGGGGATATTGCGGCCCATGGAACGCGCCATCAGGTGGATGATACATTCGCTGTCCGAAGAGGATTGGAAAATCGAGCCGCGCTCGATCAGTTCTTTGCGCAATGCCGTGGCGTTGGTGATATTGCCATTATGCGCAATCGCCGAGCCGCCCATCGAGAACTCGCCAAAGAAGGGCTGCACATCGCGGATCGCGGTGGCCCCTTTGGAACCTGCCGTGGAATAGCGCACATGGCCGATGCCGATGGTGCCCGGCAGGGTTTGCATGACATCGGCTTTGGTGAAATTGTCGCGCACATAGCCGAAGCGCCGTTCCGAACAGAACCCGCTTTCGGGGGCATAGGTGACGATGCCGCCTGCCTCCTGGCCGCGATGTTGCAAGGCATGGAGACCGAGGGCGACAAAGCTGGAGGCATCCGCCATCCCGATGACTCCGAAAACGCCGCATTCTTCATGCAACTTATCGTGGTCAAACGGGTGAGCGAGGAATGGGCGCATTGGCAAGGCTCCGAATCCGAGGGGCTGTTGATGCCCCCCGTTTAGTCTCTCTGGCTTCAAGTGTCACGCCATGATCGCGTGAACGGCGTCAGTTCCCGGTTGCGGGGGCGGCCGTAACGGGGGTTTCTGGCGCGCTGCAGGCATTGGTCAGCGACTCGTAGCGTTCCACGATCCAGCCCGGTGCATCGGAGGGAATCGACTCGTCGATATTGGTCTGGAACGACGCAAAAACCTTGGCAGAGCGGGAGTTATCAACCATCGGGATGGTGTTTGCCGCAACCGCGCGATCATAGACGATGAAGGCCACGGCCACCAGAAGCACGCCCCGCGCGACGCCGAACAGGAAGCCAAGGCCCTGATCCAGACCACCAAGGACGGAGCGTTGAACCAGCGATGATAAAAGAGGCGAGAACAACGCGGCGATGACAAGGCCAATGGCAAACACGGCGGCAAAGGCCGCGATGATCGACAATTCGCAACTGTCAGCCAGAAATTTGCCAACCACGGGCAGTTCCTTGACCAAGGGCTGCGCCTTTGCGGCGAAAATATAGGCCAGTACGGCAGCCCCGGCCCATCCTGCAATGGCCAGCGATTCGCGCACCAGCCCCCGAGAATAAGCCAGCACCGCTGACAGTACGATGACAAGTGCAACCGCACCGTCAATCAGGGTAAAGCCTTCCATCACAATCTCCCTTGGGGTCGGTTAGCCCGCCCCGAACATTTCGCCTACGAACGCCGTCAGGTCAGGCATCTGGCGCACGGCCATGCCCTCGGCCCCGGCCATCTTGGACCGGGACGGCGCGATTGCCTGTGAGAAACCAAGTTTCATCGCCTCTTTCAACCGGTTTTCGGTCTGAGAGACGGGACGTAGCGCGCCAGACAGGCTGATTTCTCCGAAAAGCACCATATCTGGCGGAATTGCAACATCCTCGCGCGCCGAAAGCAGGGCCGCGGCCACGGCCAGATCGGCGGCGGGTTCGGAAACACGCATGCCGCCCGCCACGTTCAGATAGACATCCAAACCCGCAAAGGGGATGCCGCAGCGCGCCTCCAGCACGGCCAGAATGGTCGAAAGCCTGCCGGAATCGAGGCCGACAACCGTGCGGCGCGGCGTGCCCAGCGGCGAGGGGGACACCAGCGCCTGAATCTCGGTCAGGACGGGCCGGGTGCCTTCGATACCTGCGAATACGGCGGAACCGGGGGCGGGTTTGTCGCGGTCCGACAGGAACAGCGCCGAAGGGTTGGTGACCTGTGAGAGCCCGTCCCCCGTCATTTCGAACACGCCGATTTCCGCCGCCGGACCAAAACGGTTCTTCACCGCGCGCAGGATGCGGAAATGATGGCCGCGCTCCCCTTCGAAATAGAGAACGGTATCGACCATATGTTCGACCACGCGCGGCCCGGCGATCTGCCCGTCCTTGGTGACATGGCCGACCAGAATGATCGCCACGCCGCGCTTTTTGGCGAACGTCACCAGCTCATGCGCGGCCGAACGGACCTGGGATACCGAGCCGGGGGCAGAGTCGACGGTATCCAGCCACATGGTCTGGATGGAATCGATGATGCAAAGGCCGGGGCGTTCGGCGTCCAGCGTGGTCAGAATGTCGCGCAGGTTGGTTTCCGCGCCAAGTATGACCGGAGAGTCGGCAAGGCCAAGGCGTTGCGCCCGCATTTGCACTTGCGCTGCCGCCTCCTCGCCCGAGATATACATGGACTTCACGCCATTGCGGGCAAAGGCAGCCGCCGCTTGCAGCAAAAGCGTCGATTTCCCGATGCCGGGATCACCGCCGACCAGAATGGCCGAAGCCTCGACCAGACCGCCGCCCAGAACCCGGTCGAATTCGTCCAGACCACTGGTCGCGCGCGGGGGCGGGTCGGATTGGGTCGCAAGATCGGTCAGGGGAATCAGCCGCCCTTTGCCGCCCAGAGATTTCGGGCCGGAGGAAAGCGGCGCTTCCTCCACCACTGAATTCCACGCCCCGCAGGACTCGCAGCGCCCGGCCCATTTCTTATGGGCCGCGCCGCAAGACGTACAGGTAAAGGCGGGGGAAGATTTTGCCATGGCCCTTGATGCAATGATGCGGGCAAGGGTGCAAGCTGTTTGCAGGGCAGGGGCTTTGGATTTTTCGACGAAACCGCGTCAGCGCCGCACGCTTAGAATGGAAATGGCAAGCGAGGCCAGCACGCAGCCGGTGAACAGATACAGCCCCCAAGCGGTTTCCACCCGCGCCAGCCCGATGCCTTTGACCAGAATGATATAAAGCGCGATCAGGAAAATATCGGCCATCGCCAGCTTGCCAAGGATATTCAACGCAGGTGCCACGCGCGGCGACAGCAAGCGGAAATGCATTAGGCTAAGCCCGATTGTCTTGAGATAGGGCGCGAATATCGCAAAAATCGTGACCATCAGCGCCAGAAATATATCTTCTTCCCACAGCGCTTGCAGGCCGGAGATGACAGAGATCTCGGACAGATCGAAAAACGGCAGCAGACCCGCCCGCATCAATGGCGCGAACCACGAGAGGGGAAACAGAACCAGCAGCGACAGATTGGCCGCAGTCAAGACATAGCGCACATTCCCGGTCCTTCATGCCGCAGGGTTTCGCGGAAAATGTGGGGTTGGCGCTGTGGGGTCAAGCCCTTACTGCTTTTGCGGCCCGTGGCTTGGATGGGTGGGCTGTTTGGGAAGCGAGACGATATTGGCCTCGCGCATGTCATCCACGTCATAGCCAAGCGTTGGCAAGATCTCTCGCAGATCATGCTCCAATGCCCGCAGGCCTTTGGTGTTCTCACGCTCCCCCGCCTCGATATCCGACATCCAGCGGCGCAGTTCGTCACAGGTGCTGCGCGCAAGGGTCAGTCGCTCTTGCATGGTCGTCACCTCCTCTTGCCGTTGCTTGAGGAAGGTTTTGGCGCGGTTCACCCGCTCATCCGAATAGATGCGCGCAAGGTCGCGCGACTCCCGGCTCATCTGTGCTGCGATTTCCAGCAGTTCGGGTTCCATATGGGACAGATCGGGGTGCTTGCGCAGGTATTCCATCCGCTTCCGCATCTCGTCGAATTCCGAAGAGAGCGAGAACACCGAGCGGCGGTCGGCGTTATGCACCACCTCATAGGCGTGGCGCACATCGTCCATCGAGATCTGGAATGAGCGGTGCGACCGTTCCAGCCGCGCCATACGGGTATTCGCGGGCAGGAAAAAGCAGACCATGGTCAGCAGGGCTGTCAGGCCAATCTGCACATACATCCCTGCATCAGGAATATACTGCCCGCCCCATCGCAGCGAGAGCTCGGGCCAGGGGATCACCCCCAGAAAAGCGGCGGCGGTCGCAGCAATAAGAGCGATTGCGCCGCCAACGATAGCAACATGGCTGATCACTTGCATGGCGCGTTGCAAATGATGCAGCAGAACAGACAGCTGTTGAAACATAAAAATGCCCCCCCGGGCGTAACCATTACCTCTTAACCGAGACCAAAAACCGTTCAAAATCAACGGGGAATTTTCTCTGCTTGGTCATCAGCCCCGCAATACTGCTGGATAAAGCGGCATTGTTTCCAAGCTGGAAACGCCCTTCGCGTTCAGGTTGTGCTGCGGTGGTGTCCTAAAGGTAAGCCAGAGGCGACAGTGTTGCCCACAGCGCCAGCCACAGGTTCAGGCAGGCAGCGATTCCCAGATCGGCACTGCGCCGGATCGCTGTTTCGCGCCGCATCCGCCACAGCACGATCACTGCCGCAAGCAAGCAAAGCGTCGCCCCGACAAACAAGGTTTGAGAGAACGGGAAACTAAAACTGCCGCGCAGCCGGTTGAGGCCGGTGGGCAGCGCTGCCAATGCCGCCGTCAGCGCAAGCAATACCATCGCAAGCGCGCGGTGCCGGCCGGCGCCAAGGCCAACAACAGCGGCCCAGGCCAAGAGCAAGACGCAAGCCACCCCGGACGCGAGGAACCAGAGCGTAACGGCATGCCCTGCCGCCATCATGTGCCGGACTCCGCCCGCTTGGCAAAGCTGTGGTGCGCTGCGCCTGTTCTGTTCATATCGGGCCCTGCTCCGGATTTATCGCCTGCCACGGATTTGGCGGGTCATGGCCGCTGTGGTCAAGTGGATTGGCCAGAAAAACACCCGGCCTTGCGCGAATAAAGGAGGAAACGCCTGCACTTGCCCGCGCAGGCTCAAGCCTTACTCGCGCCCGGTGCCTTCAATGTAGCGCCGTGCATAGCGCGCGCCGAGGCCGGTGAGAATTTCATAGCCGATCGTGTCACCCGCCTCTGCCAGATCATCGACCGATTGATGCGGGCCAAGAATATCGAGTTTGCGCGGGGCCTGTTCCAGATGTGACACATCAACCGTGATCAGATCCATGGAAACGCGCCCGACAATGGGGCAGGGTACATCGCCGGACCACAGCACAGCGCGGTTGCCGAGGCTGCGCAGCAATCCATCGGCATAACCGCCCGAGACTGTGGCAATCTGGCTCGGTGCCTCAGCAATCCAGGCGCAGCCATAGCCGACGCTTTCGCCAATGGCCAGTTCGCGCAACTGGATGACGGGCAAGGACAGGGCCACGGTCGGCGTCGCTTCTTCAAACGGCAAGCCACCGTAAAGGCCGATGCCGGGGCGGGTCAGGTCGAAATGATACTCCGGTCCCAGCAGAATGCCGCCGGTGGCCGCAAGCGAGCGCGGCACATCGATGCCATCGGTCATGGCGTGGAATTCGGCGAGCTGGGCGGCGTTCATCTCATGTGACGGTTCATCGGCACAGGCCAGATGGCTCATCACCACTTCGGGGCCGGCCCCCAGCACGAAGGCGGCAACGGCCTCCCATTCGCCGGGCTCCATGCCAAGCCGGTTCATGCCGGTATCAAGCTGGATACCGAAGGGATGACCGGGCAGAGCCTCCAGATGGCGGGTGATCTGATCGACAGAGTTCAGCATCGGCGTCAGATCAAGGTCGTTGATCATATCGGTATCGCCCGCCATATGGCCGGAAAACACAGCGATCTGCGGGCCAGCCCCCAGGACTTGCCGGACAACTGCCCCTTCTTCGGCGCAGGCGACGAAAAAGCGCCGGGCACCTGCCTGTGCCAAGGCCCGCGCAACGCGGCCAGCCCCCAAGCCATACGCATTGGCTTTGACCACGGCCGCGGTTTGGCAATCAGGGGCGGTCAGACGATCAAGGGCGCGCCAGTTGGCGGCGATTGCGTCAAGGTCGATGGAAAGGGATGCTGTGGCCATGTGGTTGTTTTCACCGAGTGTTGCGGGAGGTCAAGCGAAAAGAGGAAAAACCAGCGGGGGCGGGCCGCGCTTGGGGGCATCGAACCCCCTGCGCGCGGCATTGCCATGGTATGCGGTTGAGGACGGTTGGGTCTGGTGACGTTGCTCTCTGGCGTGGGGCTGCGGCTCCGGCTACGCATTTGCGCCGCAAAGCGCGATTGATCTTTTTGACCAGGTGAAGGCGGCGGGAGGCATGCAATTGATCCGTGGCAACGCCGCCCGAAGGGGTCTCAATGGCCCCTTCGGGCGGCCGCCGCCTGTCAGGATCAATAGCCGCTGTCGCTGCCTTCCTGCCAGGCTTTGACCAGATTGCCGAAACGGGTGAACTTGCCCTCAAAGCTCAGCTCCACGGAGCCGATGGGGCCATGGCGCTGCTTGCCGATGATCACCTCGGCCTTGCCATGTACGCTTTCCATAACCGATTGCCATTGCGCCATTTTTTCAAGCTCGTGATCACCGGGCTTTTCGCGTTCCTTATAATATTCATCGCGGTAGACGAACATCACCACATCGGCGTCCTGCTCGATCGAGCCGGATTCACGCAGATCGCTCAGTTGGGGGCGTTTGTCTTCGCGGGATTCGACGTTCCGCGACAACTGCGACAAGGCGATAACGGGGATGTTGAGTTCCTTGGCAATCGCCTTCAGGCCTTGCGTAATCTCCGACACCTCTTGCACGCGGCTTTCCTTGGACGAGCCTTTGAGCAACTGCAAATAGTCGATGATCAGCACGTCAAGACCATGGGTCCGTTTCAGGCGGCGGGCGCGGGCGGCGACCTGTGAAATGGGCAGCGCGGGCGTGTCGTCGATATACAGCGGGCAGGCTTCCAGGCTTTTGGCGGCCTCCACGAAGCGGCGGAATTCCTGCTCGGTCATATCGCCGCGCCGGATCTGTTCCGATGGCACTTCGGAGGCCTCTGACAGGATGCGTGCGGCAAGCTGTTCGGCGCTCATCTCCAGACTGTAAAAGCCAACAACGCCGCCTTCGACGGCCCCTTCGCCACCATCGATCAGCCGGCCACGCTTATAGGCCTTGGCCACGTTGAAGGCGATGTTGGTCGCGAGCGAGGTTTTCCCCATTGAGGGGCGCCCCGCGAGGATCAGCAAATCCGAAGGGTGCAGCCCGCCCAGCTTTTTATCCAGATCGATCAACCCGGTTGAAATACCGGCCAGCCCGCCTTCGCGCTGATAGGCGGCGTTTGCGCTGTTGACGGCTTCGGTGACCGCTTTCAGAAAGCTCTGAAACCCGCGCTCTGCCACGCCTTGCTCACCAAGTTTGTAAAGCCGTTGTTCGGCCTCGATGATCTGTTCTTTGGGTTCGGAGGCAACTTCGACCTTGGCCGCCTTGGCCGCGATGTCACGGCCCAGACCGATCAACTCGCGGCGCACCGCGAGATCATAGAGCATCTGCGCATAGTCCCGCGCGGCATAAGAGGAAATCGCCGCCCCCGCCAAACGTGCAAGATAGGCCGGGCCCCCGAGTTCCTTGAGGCCTTCGTCATCTTCCAAAAACGCCTTCAGCGTGACCGGAGAGGCCAGAGCATTCTTCTGGATGCGTGCAGAGGCGATTTCGAAGATGCGGCTGTGAACCGGATCGTAAAAGTGCTCGGCTTTCACTAGGCTGGAAATGCGGTCGTAAACATCATTGTTGGTCAGAATAGCACCCAGCAACTGCTGTTCTGCCTCGATGTTATGCGGCAGCGTCTCCGCTTCGGCCTGTGCCGGAAGCGATTGTTTGATCGGTGCGACTTCGTTCATACCCTACCCCAAAAACTGTCCCGCAGACCTCCTACGCCAATTCCGCCCTGTCAGGAAACCCCACGGGTCCGGTGGATAACCGTTAGGAAAACCCTGTGCAAAATTGGCTGCCCTATAGTCTGCCTGCCCGGAGCCTACCATATCTTGTGGGAATGTGCAGAAATTTTGCCCAGATCAGCGATTCTTGCGGGGGTTCTCCCCAGATATGTCGGGCGAAAAATATCTGGGGATAAAAGCGGGAAATTATCCTTTGCGTGCGTCCTGCCAGGCGCGGGGCGCGTTCAGGAAAGCTTCAACCTCGGTCAGGGTTGCGGTGTCAAAGGCGCCGCTGGCTTTGGCTTCGGCAAGCACATCCCACCAGGTGCACAGGTGATGCAAAGCGACGCCGTGATCGGCCAGCTTTTGCGTCGTGTCGGGGAATATCCCGTAATAGAAAATCACCGCCGTATGCGCGCAGGTCGCCCCCGTTTCGCGGATCGCATCGACGAAAGACAGTTTGGAGCCGCCATCGGTGGTCAGATCCTCGACCAGCAAGACGCGCTGGCCTTCGGTCATCACGCCTTCAATGCGGGCGTTGCGGCCATACCCCTTCGGCTTCTTGCGCACATAGGTCATTGGCAAGGCCATCCGTTCGGCAACCAGTGCGCCAAACGGAATACCCGCTGTCTCGCCGCCGGCGATATTGTCAAAAGCCTCAAACCCCGCGTTGCGCATCACCGTGACGGTCAGGAAATCCATCAGCGTCGACCGGATGCGCGGATAGGAAATCAGTTTGCGGCAATCGATATAGGTCGGGCTCGGCAAGCCGGAGGCCAGCGTGAAAGGCTCTGCCGCGTTGAAATGCACGGCCTTGATTTCCAGCAGCATCCGCGCGGTCAGGCGGGCGATTTCTTCGGCGGAGGGGAAGCTTGAGGGGATCATGCATTGGTCCTTTCTATTTCATCTGGTTTCCAAATATCCCCGCCGGAGGCTCCCGCAGCAGGCCATGGATGCCTCCGGCGGGGATATTTGAGACCAGATGATGATCAGCCATCGACATGCCAATGCACGGGAAAGCCGGGGTTGAAAACGGTGACGGGGCCGGCCTCTGTCAGGATCTTGTCCGGCCAGGTGGCGGCAGCGCCTTTGCTGAGGGTGAGCGTGGCCTCGTTCACCGGCAGGCGGTAGAACGCCGGGCCATTGCGCGAGGCGAAGGCTTCGAGCTTGTCCAGCGCGCCCTCCTCTTCGAAGACATGGGCGAGCAGGGGCATGGTGTTGGTTGCTGTAAAGCAGCCCGCGCAGCCGCAGGCGTGCTCTTTCAGCGCGTCCACATGCGGCGCGGAATCGGTCCCGAGGAAGAAGCGCGGCTCGCCCGAGGTCGCGGCGGCGCGGAGCGCAAGGCGGTGCTGTTCGCGCTTTGCCACCGGCAGGCAATAGTAATGTGGTTTGATGCCACCGGCGAGGATGTGGTTGCGGTTGATGATCAGGTGATGCGTGGTGATCGTCGCCCCCAGATCATCGCCGCCCGTGCGGGCATATTCGACACCCTGTTCCGTGGTGATATGTTCCATTACCACGCGCAGGCCAGGGGTCTTGCGGCGCAGCGGGTCGAGGACGGTGTCAATGAATACGGCTTCGCGGTCGAAGATATCAACTTCTGGCGTGGTGACCTCGCCATGCACGCAAAGCGGCAGGCCGATTTCGGCCATTTTTTCCAGCACTGCGCGCACCTTGTCGAAATCGCGCACGCCGCCGTGCGAATTGGTCGTCGCGCCCGCCGGATAGAGTTTGACCGCTTTCACCAACCCCGAGGCCGCCGCCGCCGCGACATCATCGGGGTCCGTGCCCTCGGTCAGATAGAGCGTCATCAACGGCTCGAATGTCATCCCTTTTGGCAGCGCCGCCATGATGCGTGCATGATAGGCCTGAGCATCGGCATGGGTGACAACCGGTGGCACCAGATTGGGCATGATGATGGCCCGCGCGAAGTGGCGGGCGGTTTCTGGCAGCACACCGTTGAGCATCGCGCCATCGCGCAGGTGCAGGTGCCAATCATCGGGGCGGGGAAGCGTGAGGCTGTGTGTCATGGCGCAAGTCGCTAGCCTATCCGCTTTGCGTTTTCCAGTGTCAAAAGCCCGAGTGGGTGCTAAAAAATGCCAAGCCCAGACAGCGGGCAAGACCCAAGAGCAGGTGTGACTCCTTTAGTGCTCGTTCAGCACGCCGCTTTTCTCCAACTTCTCCAGATGGTTGCGGAAGCCTGGCGCGCGCATGCGGCTGGTGACGGAGCGACAGATCATCGCTTCGCGTTTCGGGCGGCCGGCTTGGACACAAGCGCGCAGGACCCAGCGCAGGTAAGCCCCGAAATTGCGCCGTTCCCGCCAGAGCCTGTTGTAGAGCGCAGGTGTCAGCGTGCCTTCGCAGGCGGCCTTTACCAGTTTTGGCAAAATCCCCATTTCAGACAGGGCCGGGACCAGATTGCCCCCCACAAAGCGCGCCTTGAGGTTGGTTACATAGGGCTTGCGGAACAAGGCCACATGCATGTCATCCAACCGGTCGAACGGGTCGTGCAAGGTGAACACCTCGGCAGCGCCTTCGGTCATATCAGGGGCGTAGCCATAGCGATCGGTGAAATTCAGGCGGCGGGCCGCCTTGTGCCGGGTATCCCAGCCCGCGAATTGCGGGTCCAGCGAGGCGCGCGGTTGCAGCGCCAGCACGGTGCAGCCCGGTGCTGCAACGGAAAAGGCAGCGGCAGCATAGGCCCCCATACCCGCGCCGTAAAACACAACGCGGTCATAATTATCGAAGAAGCAGTCATCCACCAGACGGTCCAGAAAGGCAAAGACATCCTTGTCGCGGTACCAGGTGTCGCCTTCGCTGATCAGGCTCAGATGTGACCAGCCCTGTTGCGTGGCTTGCCCGAAAATATGCGGCATCTTGCCCGGTTCCAGCGCCTGAATATCCTCAAGCCGGTCGAAACTGACCACCAGCGTCCCGCCATCCTCGTTGAACACGGCCCAGTGGCTCTTGCCCAAAGGCTCGAAGTAACCAGACCCTTCACCCATCTGTTGCAACAGTTGAAGCCAGCCCGCTCGATCCAGCGTCACGGGGGAGTCAACGGAGGCAGCAGTGTCGTTCCGGTCGGTCATAGTCCAAGTAGCCAATCATGAGTTAAGGGCGCTGTTCAGATCGTTCGCAATATCTGCCAGTATCGCGTGGCACAATCGGGCGGACAAGACGGCAAGATGGTGGCAAGCCCCTAAAATGCAAAAACAGTCCGGCGGGATTGTTTCGGGATCAGGGCGCTGTATCGCGCCCTGGCGCCTGGCCAGACTGTCCGTGGCACCAGATCAGCCGCGCTTGCGCCTCGGTCAAACAGCGTGCGGGCTGTGACAGCATCAACCGGCCAAAGAGGCTGCGCCAGTCCATCTCTTGCATCAGGGTTTCGAATCGGGCCTTGCGCCAGACAACTCCGGCATCGTGTAGCCCGCAAAGCCTTGAATCGGCTTTCAATTCCGCCAGAATAGCCGCAACTTGCGGGGCAAGCGCAAGGATACTGCGATCCTCGCTGTCGCTAAAGTTGCGCTCGACCCAATAGCCCATATCAAAGCTGGAGGCATCGCGGTTCGCGCGGCCCCGATCGCATTTCACGATGTAGCTTTCCATCGCCCCCAGCGCGTAATGGTTCAATTGAACCAAGCCATAGTTATCGCGCCCCATAGGCGAGATGATGCGGTTGCGCTTGTACACGTCAGGCAGGGTGCGACCGGAGCCATCGACCCAGATCTGCGCATCCATCCGACCGGCGTCGGGGCTGCGGGGCCGGTGAACCCCCAGTTTCTTATAGGCACCATCATTGCGGAACAGGGTCTTGAACATCGCGGCCCGCCAAGGCCAGTGCAGGACTTTGGGGGCCGCTCGGGTGAACTGCCGGGTGATCGGTTTGTCTTCAAACCCGATGACGCCTGCATTGCCAAAAAAGCGCCAGGTCAAGGGAATAGCCGTTGCCTGCGGAAGGGCGGCCAGCAGCGCGGGCAATGTCCGGTCGCCGACATGGATATTGACGAATTCATCGACATCGAGAAACAACACCCAATCGGCGGCCTTCTTCAGCGGATGCTTGTCAGCGGCCTTCAGCGCGGCCCATTGCGGGCCTTCATCATGGGGGCCATCGTTGCGGACATGGGTCAGCTCTCCCATCTCTGCCAGCCGGTCCAGCATCGCATCTGTTCCGTCGGTGCAATCATTGGAAAACACAAGAAAATCGGTGAAGCCACAGGCCTTGTGATGGGCCAGCCATTCCAGCAAAAAGGCCGCCTCGTTGCGGACCGTCAGGATTGCGAGCGCGCGCATCGGGCCAACCTTTCTTCCAGAGCCGCCAAAATCGGCGCGTAATCGGGGCGGGCTTTCAACGCGGCAATCCTGTCGCGATGCCATGTCACGGCGCGCTTATGCAAACCCTCCAGCACCGCATCCTCCAGCAAGCGCGCCCGCCACCCGGCCACTGCAGTATCGTAGCGGCGGATGGCATCGCAAGGCACCTCTGCCACATCGAAACGGTCCCAATAGTCGATCTCCATCACCTCATTGCTATGGTTGACCCGCCCCCGATCGCGTTTCACCAGAAAACTGTCGCGCGATCGCAGGGCATAGTGGTTCACCTGCGCCACGGAATAGTCGCGCAGGGCGAGCATCGGGTTCAACCCCTGTCCAACGCGCGCGCCTCCGGCCATCTCGGTGTGCAAAGGGCGGCCAAGCTCGGGGCGGGGGATTGGTGCATGGATGCCGATGCGCTGGATGTTCTCCAAACCGCGAAACAGGGATTTGCCATAGATCGCCTCTGGTCGCCCCGGATATTGGGGGCGCATCGCGCGCAAGAACTGCTCGGTCACGGGCCGGTCTTCGAACCCGCGCCGCCCGTCCGGCCCGAACACCCGCCAGGGGACAGAGATCACCTCGGCATCTGCCTGCGCCGCCGCAACCAAAGCCCGCGCGCTGCCATCCCCCGTTTTCACGACCAGAAACTCATCGGCATCGCAGACATAAAGCCAATCGGCCTCTGTCACCTC
Organism: Pseudorhodobacter sp.; assembly: GCA_041583175.1. Lineage (GTDB taxonomy): Bacteria > Pseudomonadota > Alphaproteobacteria > Rhodobacterales > Rhodobacteraceae > Pseudorhodobacter. Next base: position 17,148 of record JBFHGI010000004.1, read on the forward strand.
CGAATAGCGCCGCGCCTGTTTCAGGGCGGAGCGCTGGATCGAGGTCACCGCCCAAGGCTTTGTCGCGTGATGCCGCGCCAGCCCCATTTCCTGCAAGCGCAGGACCATGTCGCGCGTCGGGTCTTCGCAATCATTGGTGCAGATCAGCAGATGGTCAAACCCAAGCGCCTTGTGATGCGCCACCCACTCCAGGAGGAAAGCACCCTCGTTCTTCATCGTGGTGATGACCGTATAACCGCCCATCACCGCGCCCCGATGTCATCTTGGCAAAAATACCTCTCCGGCACCGGCCACATGCCCCGCAGAACAAGCGAAGCACAAACAATTCCGCCGAAAATCTTGCCATCGCTCAATGCTCGGCCTCCCCCGTATGTTCGACGGTGAAAAAGAAATCAGGCGCGATGTCGCGTTCGTGCAGGTCTTCGGGGATCACGGCGGGCCCTGCCGAAAACACGGCAGAGCCGAAATGCTGCTGCATCCGGCACAGGCTTTCCATGCGCGAACCAGTCAGTTCGGCATAGAAGTTCTGGTAATTCTCTGTCTCCATCAACTCCGCGATCTTGTCGCGGTGGCAGCGCACCGAATAGGCATGGGCCGCTGCAATATCCGGGTCCGCCATCAGCCGGTCAAACTCGGCTTGCAGCGCGGGGATCATGCGCTGGATGCTGCGGTCCTCCTCCAGATTATGGTTCATGCGGAACCAATAATTCAGCCCTTGGTCGCGGTCCACATGGTTCACCCGGCCACGATCGCGCTTGACAAGAAAGCTCTCGGCAGAGCGCACGGCATAATGGTTAAGCTGCACCCAGTCATAGCCATAGGTTTCCAGCGTCGAGCGCCAGCCGTTGCGGAACATGGTGCGGGGCAGGGGCTTGCCCGAGCCGTTCAACCATTTCACCTGGTCCCACAGATCGGGGATCAAACCCTTGGGCCGATGCACGCCCAGCTTTTTGTACATGTCGATATTGCGGAACAGCGTCTTGAAGCCCCAGGCCTGATGCGGCTTGCGGATCACCTCCGGCGCGCAACGGGTGAACTGGTCCAGCAGGAAGCGGTCGTCATAGCCATGCACCTCGGCATTGCCGAACAGCCGCCACGTCAGGCTGATCATATTCGCCTCGCCCATCGCTTTGTAAAGCGCGTCCAGCGTACCATCACCGATCTTGATGTTGATGAATTCATCCACATCCATGCAGATGCCCCAACCGCAGTTCTGCATCACGGGTTCGGATTCCGCCGCCTGCAAGGCCGCGTGTTGCGGTTTCAGATCGCCGCCCGGCACGAAAGGGTTGATGCGGTGCTGCACGATGCCCTTTTCCTGCAGCATATCCAGCATCGTATCGGTGCCATCGGTGCAATCATTGGTATAGATCAGGAAGTCATCGACCCCGATCGCGCGATGATAGGCCAGCCATTCCAGAATGAACGGGCCTTCGTTCTTCATCGTCGTCACAATCGCCGTGCGCCCGCCCTTGATTGCGGCTTTCGGTGCGGCTTTGGGTTTGGACACAGGCGCGCGCACGGGTTTGTGGTCAAACGCCGCTTCCGCCAAGGCCAGCAATGCGTCATCTTCCACCAGCGAGGTTTTGGGCGCGAGTTCGGAGGCGTTTCGTCCCGGCACCTTGATCGCCATCGCGCGGTAAAAGGGCAAGGCGGCCATCGGGTCGGGGTTGGTATAGGCCACGCGCAGCATCCGCCATGTATTCACCAATCCCGCCTTTTGCGGGGCCAC
>JBFHGI010000005.1:0-18219 GCA_041583175.1 Pseudorhodobacter sp.
ATCGGCAAAAACGCGGGCCTCGCGCAACCGAGCCAGCACCTCTGCCGCCTGCACCGTATCGGGCAGGCGCAGCATGACAGAGCCGCCGCGCTGTTCCTCGGCGCGCGGAGAGGCAAGCGGCAGCCCAAGCGCATCGACCCCTGCGAGTACCTGCGCGCAAAGGGCGCGGTTATGCGCGAGCAGCGTCGCCCGATCCTGCTGCATCAACCAGTTCATCGCAGGCAGAGAGGCCAGCGCAGCAACCACCCCCGGCGTACCATTGTCAAAGCGGCGGATATCGGGCGCATAGCTGAACGCGTCGAAATCCCATGAAAACGGGTCGGGCTGGCTGAACCAGCCGCGAAACTCCGGCGTGCAGGCGGCAATCAGGGCAGGGCGCACATAAAGGATACCCGCCCCCGGCGCACCGCACATCCATTTGAGGCTGGTGGAAATTGCGAAATCCACCTCCGGCGCGGCCACGTCAAAGGGCAGCAAACCCGCGCCTTGCGTGATATCCACCCCGATCAGGCTGCCTTGCGTCCGCCCATGCGCCACCAAACCCGCAATATCCGAGCGGTGCGACGCGGTGGAACTGATCCAGGTCAGCAAAGCCACGCCCACATCCGGCCCCCAATGCGCGCGGATATCCTCATCCTCCACCCATGACGCCCCTTGGCGCAAAGGCACGGTGACAAGCTCGAACCCCAATCGGGGCGCAAGGCCAGCCAGCAGGAAATGCACCGAGGGAAAACAATCACCCGCAACAAGAACCTTCTTTCCGTTCAGGTGGTTACGTGGCAAAGCTCCCATCAGGGAATACAGCGATGCGGTGACGTTTTCACTTGTCGTGACTGTGCCCTCCGCAGCCCCGATCAGCGCCGCCCATTGCGCGATGAACTCCTGCCGCTTGCCAAGCGCATAGCCCCATTGCGCATCATCGGCACCACCCCAGACGCCCGCAAACTCGGCCATCGCAGCGGCCATATCCGCCGTCTTTCCGGCATATTGCCCGATGGAATGATAGAGGAAATAGCCGTCGCCCCCGCTCATGCTTGTGCGGGGCCGGCGGCTGCTGCAGACGAGGCAAAGGCTGTGCCGTCAAAGATGGCGCTGAAAATATGCTGCGACACTTCGGAATGCGCCTCCAGCAGCGCGGTGGCCGATGTGGCGTCGCGGTCAAGCAAGGCAACCATCAGTTCCGTATGCGGGGGAACGGACAAAGCGATATCCATCAGGCTTTTGCTCTCCTTGCTCGCGGTTTTTTCCCGTACCAGCGCCGCCTGATAGTGCCGCTGCAACTGGGTCAGAACTTGCGCGTAGAACCGTTTCGCCCAAACCGATTGGGCTCCGGCCAAAAGGGCGGCGTGAAAAGCGTCATGCATCGCGATCCATGTCTGACGATAGGCAAGTGAATCCGCTTCGCCCCTTGGCGCTACGGCTTGCGTCAATCTGTAATGTGCGGCCACCAGATCCGTTTCCCACTCCAGCCCGCCATGCTCGACCGTATCTTTCACCAAAGCCGTTTCCAGCGCCCGCCGCGCAAATTGCAGGTCGTTGAACTCGGCTTTCGACACCGCCGCGACCTGCCAGCGGTGCCTCGCGATCGCCACCACAAGTTTTTGCTCTTCCAGCCGCGTCAGCGCTTCGCGCAGCGGTTTCGTACCCGTTCCATAGTGATCCGCAAGCGCCGCAATCCGCAGCGGTTTTCCCGGCGGGAAAGTTCCGTTCATGATATCGCGGCTTAGCAGATCATGCACCGCCTCAGTCTTTGCCTTATACCCCATCTACCACCTAAAAATGCAATCACTCTAAAAGTGTAGTGCAGCCACTGCAGGCAGGCAAATGCGAAGTGAAACGGCGGGGGGCGGCATCCAGGCTTGTGCCTATCTCAAACCCCATTGCGCTTCGCGGGCTTCGATTGCGGCGATGCGCTCTTCGGTCTTGGGGTGACTGCGCAGCCATTGCGGGATGTCGACGCCCTTGGCCCCCGTCAGCCGGTCCAGTTTGGTAAACAGGCTCTTTTGCGGCGCGGTGCCGATGCCCGCTTTTACCAGCAAGGCGCTGGCATAGGCATCGGCCTCGTTCTCATCCTTGCGCGACAGGCCCGCGCCGAGGATCGAGGTGATATAGGAGGCGATAAACACCCCGATGACCGGAATGAACCGGCTGAGCAGGGTGGCGATCAGCAAGAAAACCGCGTTCTGCCCCGTCACATCGATCATCCGCCGCTTGGTATGGCCAAGGGCGACATGCCCCAGCTCATGCGCCACAACCGAGGCGATTTCTTCAGCAGTGACAATGCCTTGGCGATAGCGGTCAATGAAGCCACGGGTCAGGAAAATCCGACCATCGGGCGCGGCGAGCCCGTTGACAGGCTCCACATCATAGACATGCACCGCGATGCGCGGCACCTCCAGCGCCTGGGCCATGCGGGCCATGACGGATTCCAGCCGCGGATCGCGCAGGGGCCGGGATTCGCGGTCCAGATGCTTGCCTGTCTGCCATGCCGAAAGCCGGTACATGGCATAGGCCAACAGAAGGGGCAGCAGGATGGGAAGCAGTTTTGTCATGCGCTCAATATGGGGCGGCCAAGGCCCGCGGCAAAGGGGCGGCAGTGAAAATCGCGCTTCATCGCGCCGACCGCCGCTGCGCCCACAGTGCGCGTCCCAACAGCAGCGTCACCATTCCCGCTGTCAAAGCGCCGATCACAGACCCCAGCGTGTCCGAAAGCTCTTCGATCTGGGTGCCGAACACATAGCCGAGCGTTACATAGACCGTGACCCAGGTCACCTCTCCCGCCAGATCGGCCAATGCAAAGCGTCGCCACGGCATCCGCGTCGCCCCCGCAATCAGGTTCACATAGGGGCCAAGCGGGCTAAAGAGCCAGCGGGTCAGATAGACCGCCCAACCGCCGCGCTTTTCCAGCAAAGCCTCTGCCTGTGACAGCAAGCGGGCCGAGGCACGGCGGCTTCGCAACCAGCCCCAAAGCCGCTCTCCGCCCCAATGGCGCGCGATGACATAGCCGGTCTGATCGCCCGCGACAGCCCCCACAAAGGCCGCAAGGCACACCTGCCACAGCACCAGATCGCCCGCCGCGGCAAAGGCACCCCCCGCCATCATCATCAAGGACGACGGCATCGGCAGCGCAAAGCAGGACAGCAGGGTCGCCAGTGAAATCACCAGCAAACCATAGTCGGATACCAGAAGAAGAAGTGTATCGGTCATCTCGGCGGTCGTGCCTCGATCACCGCCTCGATCTCCTCAATCAGCGCCTGAACCGAAATCCCGCGCTGATCCGCCAACTTCTCCAGCGGTATCCGGGGCGTTTCCCCCGGTGTCAGTTGCAAGATCTCTTGCAGCACCTCGCGCGGGATGTCGTAGGTCCGCCCGATATAGCGCGGGGTCATCCACGGCTCCACCGGATGCAGGCCGCGCTCGGGGTCCATCCAGAACACGGCGAAATAGACGGCGCGGACAATGAAGAACACCGTCAAGGCAGCGGCGATTGCAAAGCCTGCCAGCATCGCCTTGCGTCTCATCGGCTCAACTCCTTCGTGCCACGGCTGATACCCTCCAGCGTCATCGGCACCATCTTGTCCCCGATGATCTGACGGATCAACCGGATCGAATGCGTGTGGTCCCAGAACCGTTCCGGCGTCGGGTTGATCCACAGATGCGAGGGCCATTGCTGGCAAAACCGCTCCAGCCAGACCTGCCCGGCCTCTTGGTTCCAATGCTCGTTGGCCCCGCCGGGGTGCAGGATTTCATAAGGGCTCATGCTGGCGTCGCCAACAAAAATGCATTTCCAGTCAGGGCCATAGGTGCGCAACACCTCCCAAGTCGGGGTTTGCGCATCCCAGCGGCGGCGGTTGTCGCGCCATAGCCCCTCATAGACGCAGTTGTGAAAGTAGAAATGTTCCAGATGCCGGAATTCGGATCGGGCGGCGCTGAACAACTCCTCCACCACCTTCACATAAGGGTCCATGGACCCGCCGACATCCAGCAGCAACAGCACCTTGACCGCATTGCGCCGCTCGGGCCGCGTTTGCACGTCCAGATAGCCATGTTCGGCAGTGGCGCGGATGGTGCTGTCGAGGTCCAACTCCTCGGCGGCGCCGTCGCGGGCCCATTTGCGCAGGCGTTTCAGCGCGACCTTGATGTTGCGGGTGCCCAGTTCCACGCTGTCGTCAAGGTTCTTGAACTCGCGCTTGTCCCAAACCTTCACCGCGCGGCCATGGCGGCCCTCTTTCTGGCCGATGCGCACGCCTTCGGGGTTATAGCCATAGGCCCCGAACGGCGAGGTGCCCGCCGTGCCAACCCATTTGCTGCCCCCCTGATGGCGGCCCTTTTGTTCCTCAAGCCGCTGTTTCAGGGTCTCCATCAACTTGTCAAAACCGCCCAAAGCCTCTACCGCCGCGCGTTCCTCGTCGGTCAGGTGCTTTTCGGCCAGCTTGCGCAGCCACTCCTCCGGCAGGTCCAGCGCGTCGATCACCGCTTCGGGCGTGACCGTTTCCAACCCTTGAAAACTGGCGGCAAAGGCGCGGTCGAACCTGTCGAGGTGGCGTTCGTCCTTCACCATCGCCGTGCGGGCGAGGTAATAGAACCCGTCCACATCATAGGTCACCAGCCCCGCCGCCATCCCTTCCAGAAAGGACAGATACTCCCGCAGGCTGACCGGAACCCCATGCTTGCGCAATGTGTCGAAGAAGGGAAGGAACATCGCCTCAGTACATACGCTCGATGATAATCGTGGCGAAAAGCCCGATAAGGCAGAAGGCGATGCCGAAGCCTGCCGCATATTGCAATATGTCCAATGTCTTGCCGCCGCGCTTGCGCGCGATGCTGGCCCCGATAATGGCACCGAGCAAAAACCCACCTAAAACGATCATTCCATAGCCCCCGTGACGCCGGGGCTATGGCCCCGGGTCAGCTTCTGTTACCGCGCCGCGCAAGGGCCGAGATCTCGGCGGCCCGCGCCTTGACCTGCGCATCCGAGCCAAAGCCATACCGCGCCCAGCCCCGACTGTCTATCCGGACGGCTGCGGCTTCTTTGCTGCGGCCCTTCATCGACAGGGCCTCGGCTTTGACCAGCATCAAGGTCGCCATCAGCGCCGCGTTTTCCGCAGCGGCCACGACGGGCATGGTCCGGTTCGCCAGTTCCATCGCCTTGTCGGCATCGCCCCGCGACAGCGCATAGGCGGCCAGCTGCATATCGACATGGGCCGCATGAATGGCCCCGCCGGGAAGCGAGCGATAGATGCGCCCAGCCTCGGCAAATGCCGCGATTGCGGTGTTTGGGTCACGCGCCAGCGACAGACGACCAAGAGCGAAATAGCTGAACGCCAACCGCCCGTCTGTCCAGCCCTGCGCCCGTGCGGTCGCCAAGGCCTGCCGCGCCGCGGCTTCGCGCCGGTCGGCGCTGCCGCTATTGCCAAGCGCCGTCTCGATCGAATTGATCCAGAAGCGCGGGGTAGGGCTTGCAGCGCCAGAGCCTGCACGGTTCCCGGCCGGATTGATCCGCGCCAGAATCCCCGGCAGTTTGGCCGCCACCTGTTCCTGCGACATGCCGGACCGCAGTTCCGGCGCATAATAGGCGCGCAGGATGGTCATATCGAAACCGGTGAGTGAGGTGTGGAAGTTGTCGTCGTTAAACACGGAATCGGTCAGCCGGAACAGATCGTTCAGCGGCCCCATCGCCTGCGCGGTTTCCTCATGCAAACAGTCGCGCACCTCTTGGGCGGAGCTGTCGGCCGGAATGAACACGGACACGCGGTCGCGCTGCTTCAGGCTTGCCCAGTCCAGTGTGCCATTGTTGCGGCCAGCCCGGAATTCGGCCCAGCTGCCCACGCGCGGCACCACGAAACAGGCCACGTTGGAATAGGTAGACTGGATCGCCTTGCGCGGCACAAATTCGATGTTGATCGAGGCAGGCCCCTGCGCCACTTCCTGGATATTCAGCCCCGCCTCGTTGCGAAAGCGGCGCAGCAAACGCGCCAGATCGGTTGCGGCGCCCGGCGGTATCTGGCCAGCCGTGCGCACCGTGATGGGCCCTTCGAACCGCGTCAGAATGGGCAGCGCGCGCCCGCTTTCCATCTTGAACGTCAATTCCAGAAAATCGCGTGCAATCTCGGCATTGCTACGCTGCGGACGCGCCGCCGTGGTCAGTCCGAAGCGGTTCATCTCGGCAGGCATGGCGATGCTGGTCGCACTCGCCGATTTGGATTTGTTCATCGACACATCGGCCCCGGGGGTGGGCACACAAGCGGTCAGGCAGCAGATCGCCAAAATAGAGGCCAAGCGCATATTATGCGGCCTTTCTGAATTGAAGGAACGGAGAAGTCACAGCCACATCCCGCTGCGCGTCACGCCCGCGGATAGAGATTTCGGCAGCCATCCAATAGACAGCAGGCGTGCCGCTTTGCTGGGCAGCTTGATAGATCGCGCGGACGAGGGCGGCCCCGGCCTGCCTGTCCTGCACTTTGGGCGAGATATAGAGATCTTGGACGATATAGGCGTTTTCAAAGACAAACGGGGCTTCATGGCGCTGGTAATGGGCGATGCCGACCATCTCGCCTTCACATTCGATCACCATTGCGGCAGCATTGCCCTCTTGCTGGGCCAGCTTGCGGAACAGGGCGGTGCGGTCTGTCCAGCGCATCTTTGTATGGTTCAACGCCAGATATTCCCCCCATAGGGGAAACCACGCCTCGAAGTCTCCGGGCGCTAATGCTCTGGTTGTCAAGATATCGTGCTGGTCCATGACACATCCGCTTGCTTGTTCTGCTCTGGGGTTCACAGAACAAGGTAGGAGTGTCAGTTTCACGGCCCGCTTGTGTCAATCATGGGGAATTAATGGGGCCGGAACCGAGTCTACGGCTTGGGGGCCAACAGAGGCGAAACGCCAGATTTACCCGTTTCTCATCGCGATATGTTGCAATATGTTACAGAAATGGTGGGTTGCGTGATGTAAATGTGGCGCAATTAAGGCAAAATTCTGGCAGGTCAGCCATATTCAATGCCCGATTCTTACCAAAATAGAAGGGGTTACGCGGTGACTTTAACCCGCTGACTCAACTTCCGGGCAATGTTCGATAGATACAAGATGTAGCGGTGCAAGGCTTAGCGTTTGGCGCGCGCCATGAAGGCCAGACGTTCGAACAGATGCACGTCCTGCTCGTTCTTCAACAAGGCGCCATGCAGCTTTGGCAGCGACACCTTGTCCCGCGCCAGATCCTCAGGCGCCAGATCCTCCGCCAGCAGCAATTTCAGCCAATCCAGCACCTCGCTGGTCGACGGCTTCTTTTTCAGCCCCGGCATCTCGCGCAATTCATAGAACTGTGTCAGGGCGGTGGTCAGCAACGCTTCTTTGATCCCCGGGAAATGCACTTCGACAATGGCGCGCAGGGTGTCCATGTCGGGGAAGCGGATGAAGTGAAAGAAACAGCGGCGCAGAAACGCATCCGGCAGTTCCTTTTCGTTGTTGGAGGTAATGATGACAATCGGCCGTTGCTTTGCCTTGATGACCTCACCGGTTTCATAGACAAAAAACTCCATCCGGTCCAATTCCTGCAACAGATCGTTGGGGAATTCGATGTCGGCCTTGTCGATTTCATCAATCAGCAACACCACGCGTTCTTCCGCCTCGAAGGCCTGCCACAGCTTGCCTTTGCGGATGTAATTTTTGACGTCATGCACCCGCGCCTCGCCCAACTGGCTGTCGCGCAACCGGCTGACGGCGTCATATTCATAGAGACCCTGCTGCGCCTTGGTGGTCGATTTCACATGCCATTCCAGCAGCGGCATCCCCAGCGACTGCGCCACCTGCCGTGCCAGTTCTGTCTTGCCTGTTCCCGGCTCCCCTTTCACCAAAAGCGGGCGCTGCAAGACCACGGCGGCGTTTACCGCAACGGTCAGGTCTTCGGTGGCTATGTAACTGTCAGTAGAGGCGAATTTCATCTTCTGGTTGCGGCCTTGCTATTTGTTCCTGCCGGAACTTACCTGCGCCATCAAATTGTCGCAACCGCTAGTGACAATCCCCACAGCTTCCGCTAAGTGACCGCCATTAGGAGTGCACGAAATGTCTAATGCCCCCTTATCGGCACAGTCCGACCAATTGGAGATTGATGAGATGAAGGCCGAGTCCTTTCTTCCTGACGATTACCGCCCGGCCGAGAGCGAGCCATTCATGAATGAACGCCAGCTTGAGTATTTCCGTCGCAAACTGCTGACGTGGAAACAGGATATGCTGGACCAATCCGCTGAGACCATCGAAGGGCTGCAAGGCTCTGCCCGCGCCGTGCCCGACATCGCCGACCGCGCATCCGAGGAAACCGACCGCGCGCTGGAATTGCGCACCCGTGACCGCCAGCGCAAGCTCGTCTCCAAGATCGACGCGGCCTTGCGGCGGATCGAGAACGGCGAATACGGCTATTGCGAAGTGTCGGGCGAGCCGATCTCGCTCAAGCGGCTGGATGCCCGCCCGATTGCGACCATGACGCTGGAAGCCCAAGAAAAGCACGAACGCCGCGAGCGGGTCCACCGCGAAGACTGATCTGCTATTGATTGAAGCGTTTCAATCAAGGATGGTTGTCAAGGCCGGACCCGACGAGGGCCGGCCTTGTGCTTTTGGAAGGCCCAAAAGATGAATTTGAAAGATAGGGAAGTCACGGTTCTGGGCGCGGGCGTCGCAGGCTTTGCCGTCAGCATCGCTTTGGCGCAGCGCGGCGCGAAAGTGACGGTGCTGGAACAAGCCGATGCCATCCGGGAAGTCGGGGCCGGTTTGCAGATCAGCCCCAATGGCGCTGCGGTGTTGCGGGCGCTTGGTTTGGGCGATGCGCTGGCGGCGGCCTCCATGCCCGCGCAGGCGATCCGGCTGCGGGATGGCTATAGCGGCGATTCGGTGCTTCGCCTCGATCTGGCGCGGTTGCGTCCCGATGCAGGCTTCCACCTTGTCCACCGTGCCGATCTGATTGAGTTCTTGCATAAAGGGGCCGAGGCGGCGGGTGTGGACCTGCAGCTTCTGCAACGGATAGAGCGGGTTGACCTGTCCGGCGACCAGCCTCGTTTTACGACAGCGCTGGGCGCGGAACGCAGCGCAGGGCTTTTGATCGGCGCGGATGGTCTTCATTCCCATGTGCGGGCAGCGCTGAACGGGGCAGTGGCACCGTTCTTTACCCATCAGGTCGCGTGGCGCGCCTTGATCCCCGCCGAACCGGGCGAGGCGGTAGAGGCCGAGATTCACATGGGGGCAGGGCGGCATCTGGTCAGCTACCCGTTGCGGGGCGGCACCATCCGCAACATCGTCGCGGTAGAGGAGCGCCGCAAATGGGTTGAAGAGGGCTGGAACCTGCGCGACGACCCGATGGAATTGCAACTCGCCTTCGAAGATTTCTCGCCCCGTGTGCGCGGCTGGTTGGAGGCTGTCAGCGATGTCTGGCTGTGGGGCCTGTTCCGGCATCCGGTCGCCCGACACTGGTACGGGCGGAATGCGGCGATTTTGGGCGATGCCGCACACCCGACGCTGCCTTTCCTTGCCCAAGGGGCCAATATGGCGCTGGAGGATGCATGGGTTCTGGCCGATTGCCTTGACCGGATGGGCGTGACCGAGGGGCTGCCTGCCTATGAGGCCGCCCGCCAACACCGCTGCGCCCGTATCGTGCAAGCCGCCAATGGCAATGCCCGCGCCTATCATCTGCGCAACCCGCTGCGCGGTCCGGCACATCTGGCGCTGAAACTCGGCGGGGCCATCGCGCCCGGTCTGGCGCTGCGCCGCTTCGACTGGATCTACGATCACGACGTGACAGCAGCGGCGCGTTAACCGTCTTTCCTGCCCTGGCGGGATCTGGACCGTTGCCAGAGCCTTTCTGGGGTGTTTCCAGAAAGCGAGATTTCGCTCACCAATGTAAAGTTAACGCGGCGCTCAGGCGGCCAGATCGATCCAGACCGGCACATGGTCTGACGGCTTTTCCTCGGCCCGTACCTCGCGGTCAATACGGCAATCTTGCAGCAGGTCGGCGGCTTGCGGTGACAACAGTAAATGGTCGATGCGGATACCGTTGTTCTTTTCCCAAGCGCCGGCCTGATAATCCCAGAAACTATACTGGCCGGGGGCTTGGTTGCGGGCGCGGAAAGCATCGGTCAGGCCAAGGTTCACAATCCGGCGGAAGGCCGCGCGGGTGGTCGGCAGGAACAGCGCATCCTCGGTCCAGGCCATTGGATTGGCAGCATCTTCCGGTTGCGGGATGACGTTGTAATCGCCCGCGATCACCAGCGGCTCTTCGGTTTTCAGCAGCTCGGCAACCCGTGCCTCCATCCGCGCCATCCAGGCCAGCTTGTAGTCATATTTCGGCCCCGGCGCGGGGTTGCCATTCGGCAGGTAAAGCCCGCAAAGCCGCACCGCGCGCGCGCCCATGACGGTGGCTTCGATCCATCGCGATTGTTCGTCGCTGTCATCCCCGGGCAGCCCGCGCGTCACATCCTCCAGCGGCAGGCGCGACAGGATGGCAACCCCGTTGAAACCCTTTTGTCCATGGGTTTCAACGCGGTAGCCCATATCTTCAAACAACTCTCGCGGGAAATTCTCATCAACCGACTTGATCTCTTGCAGCACCACCGCATCGGGTTTGGCCGCTTCCAGCCAGCGGGGCAGCGCGTCAATCCGGGCTTTGATACCGTTGATGTTGAATGTCGCCAGCTTCATGCGCAGCCCCTTCGTTTTCCCCTGTTCTAAGGGGCGGGGGGCCGTGGGGCAAGCTTACATCGAAAAGGAAATCCCGCAACCGCAGGAACTGCTGGCATTCGGGTTCTCGATCACAAAGCGCGCGCCGATCAGCTCCTCCGAAAAGTCGATCACAGCGTTGGACAGGAAGGGCAGCGAGACAGAATCCACCAACACCTTCATCCCGTCTTTTTCAAAGATAACATCATCTTCCGCCGGATCGTCCAGCCGGATGTCATATTGGAAACCGGAACAGCCGCCCCCTTCGACAGCCACACGCAGGGCTTTGGCGTCACCCGTCGCCTCGGCTATCTCGGCGAGGCGGGCAAAGGCGCGGTCGGTCACGCGGGGGGGCAGGGTCAGTGTCATGGCATGGGCCTATCTGCGGCTGTTACATTTGTAATATAGGCGGCGGAGTGGCGCAGAACAAGACACGGGGCGAGGGTGCCATTCCTTAAAGAATCGCATATAGACAAAAGCGATAGCCGCAATGTGCGGCGCAGAAAGCCGGAATGATGCTCGCACCCTTCGCCTGCCAACCTGACCAGTCCCGTGGTCGTCTGTATGAGGAGCGGATGTCGTCGTTCCGGTCCCCGTTCCAGCGCGATCGCGACCGGATCATCCATTCCTCGGCCTTTCGTCGCCTGAAGCACAAGACGCAGGTTTTTGTGGAGCATGAGGGCGACTACTACCGCACCCGCCTGACCCATTCGATCGAGGTGGCGCAGGTGGCGCGCACGATTTCCGGCGTGCTGGGGTTGAACACCGATCTGGCGGAGGCCATCGCGCTGGCGCATGATCTGGGCCACACCCCCTTTGGCCATACCGGAGAGGATGCGCTGGCCGAGTTGATGGCCCCTTACGGCGGCTTTGACCATAACGCCCAGGCCCTGCGCATCGTCACCCGGCTGGAACGGCATTACGCCGATTTCGACGGGTTGAATCTGACATGGGAAGCCCTTGAAGGCATTGCGAAACACAACGGCCCCGTGATCGCGGAGCCGGGGCAGGATCTGCCCTATGCGCTGGCCGAGGCGAATGCCGAGTGGGATCTGGAACTGCACACCTTCGCCAGCGCCGAGGCGCAGGTGGCCGCGATTGCCGATGATATCGCCTATTCCCATCACGACCTGCATGACGGTCTGCGTTCTGGCCTGTTCGATGAGGACGACCTGATGGAGCTTCCCGTGACCGGCCCCGCCTTTGCCGATGTGGATGCGCTGCACCCCGGTCTGGACAAGATGCGCCGCCGGCATGAGGCGCTGCGCCGTGTCTTTGGCCGTATGGTCGAGGATGTGATCGCCGTCGCCAATATCCGGCTGGGGGCGGCGAACCCGCAATCTGTCAGTGAAATCAGGGCGATGGACGGCACTGTTATCCGATTTTCCAAACCGCTGTATCAGGAATTGAAGGCTATCCGCTCTTTCCTGTTCACCCGCATGTATCGCGCGCCTTCTGTGATGAAGGAACGCGCGCGGGTGACGGCTGTGGTGCGCGATCTCTTCCCGCTGTTCATGGCCCAGCCAGAGCTTTTGCCTGCCGAATGGCGCGATGACGTCGCGCGGGCGGATTCAGAGCAGTTGCTGGCCCGTATTGTGGCCGATTATGTGGCGGGCATGACGGATCGTTTCGCCTTGCAGGAACACGCGCGGATTTTCCAATCCGCCCCATCCCTTTCGGAGTAAGTTACTATGGCCGTGGAAGCAGCAGGTTTGTCGCCCGTAGAGGCGTTTGCCTTGGTGGGTGTCATCGGTGTCGGGGCGCAATGGCTCGCGTGGCGGCTGCAGATGCCTGCGATTGTCCTGATGCTGGTCGCTGGTCTGATCATAGGCCCTGCGACAGGTATTTTCATCCCCTCACGTGATATCGGTGATCTTGTCGGGCCGATGATTTCTATCGCGGTGGCGGTGATCTTGTTTGAGGGCGGGCTGACGCTGAACCTTCATGCGTTGCAAGATGCGGCCAAAGGCGTGCGGCGGCTGGTGATCATCGGAGCACCGCTGGGGTGGCTGACCTCAACGCTGGCGGTGCATTACGGGGCGGGCCTGGGCTGGTCGGCCTCGGCCGTGTTCGGTGGCATCATGATCGTGACGGGCCCAACAGTTATCGCGCCCTTGCTGCGTCAGGCCCGCCTGTCCCGCCGTCCTGCGGCCTTGCTGCAATGGGAAGCGATTGTGAATGACCCTGTGGGCGCGCTGGCGGCCGTGCTGGCCTTTGGCGTGGTGCAAGTGATGCAAGCCGAAGGGGGCGGAGGTGCGGCAGCTGGGCATTTCTTTCTGGGGATTTTTGTCGCCACGCTGGTCGGCTGGCTGGCAGGGCGCGGCATCGCGCTGGCCTTTCGCAAGGCGGTTGTACCCGAATACATGAAAGTGCCGGTGCTGTTCGTGGTGCTGTTGGCTGTCTTTACGGTTTCGGATCGCGTGCTGCATGAAAGCGGGCTTTTGGCTGTCACGGTGATGGGTCTTGTAATCGCCAATGCCGAATTGCCCAGTTATGAGGAACTGCGCCGCTTCAAGGAACATGCGACGATCTTGCTGGTATCGGGCGTCTTCATTCTGCTTGCGGCGGGGCTGGATATGTCGGCGTTGTTCGGGCTGGATATCCGGGCGGTGCTGTTTGTGGCTCTGGTTGTGCTGGTGGCGCGCCCCTTGACGGTGATGGTCTCGCTGATCGGAACCTCGGTGCCCATGCGCGAACGGGCCCTCGTTGCCTTGACCGGGCCGCGCGGGGTGGTGTTGATGGCGGTGGCGGGCCTGTTTGGCGAGCGTTTGGTCGCGCTTGGCGTGCCGGACGGGGCGGCCATCGGGCCGCTGGCATTCGTTCTGGTGGCCTCTACCGTGGTGATCAACGGCTTCGGGCTGACGCCTTTGGCCAGCCTGCTGGGGCTGCGCGCCGCCGAGGTGCCGGGCGTGCTGCTGGTGGGTGGCACGCGGTTGACCACCTCGCTCGGGCAGGCTTTGGCAAAGGCCGAGGTGCCAGTGCTGGTGACGGATGTGAACCTTGGTCACCTCCGCCATGCCCGGGCGGCAGGGCTGAAGGTGTTTTTCGGTGATATCCTGTCCGAGGCGGCAGAGAATAAGGTGGAGTTCATCGGCTTTTCCACCATCATCGCCGCGACCGATAATGATGCCTATAACACTCTGGTCACCACCGATCTTGCGCCCGAATTTGGCCGCGACAAGGTGTGGCAACTGCCCCGCGCCAAAAGCGAAAGCGCGCGTCATAACCTGCCGGTCACGCTGGGCGGGCGGCGCATCGGGGACGGTCGCACCTATGAAGACTATGAGGCGCTTCTGGCCCAGGGATGGGAAGTTCGCGCGACCAAGCTGAGCGAGGAATACAGCTTCGAGGCATGGCGTGCAGACCGGCCGCAAGCGATTTTGCTCTGCGTCATTCCTGCAAATGGCGAATTACGGTTCGTCGCCCGCGACAGCAAGCAGGTGCCGAGTGCAGGCGCCCGCCTGTTGGCCCTGTCCCCGCCAAAGGCAGAAGCGGCCTAGCGCCGCTTCGCTGCCATCAGCCAGAAACCGACCAGCACCAGCGAGGCAAGGCCGTTCCACGACGCCATCGACAGGCCTGCCATCTCCCATGCCACAGCATCGCAGCGCACCGGGGCTGCGACGGTTGCGGCGGGGTTCAGCAAATCCTCGACGCTGATCCCCGCGATGGAGCCTGCACTGCAAGAGGCGAGGCCTTCCCACCACAAACGCTCTACCCCCGTATGGAACAGCGCGATGCCTGCGGTGGTCAGTGCCGCCAGCGCGCCGAGATAGGGCAGGGTGCGCCCTTTCAGGATCAGGGCCAGCAGGCCGATCACCACAGCGGCCATATGCGGGTAACGCTGCCACCAGCACAGCTGGCAAGGGGCGAGGCCGCCGATATATTCAAACCCGAAGGCCCCCGCCAAGAGGGCAGCGGAGCCGCCCGCAGCCAAAAGAATATACTGCTCGCGCGTCATAGGAACCTCACTGCGGCAAACCCGGCGATCAGCAACACCACCGCCAGGGTGAACATAAGGCCAAGCCGGCGCTCAATAAAATCACGAATGGGTGCGCCGAATTTCCACAGCAAGGCCGCGATCAGGAAAAACCGCAGGGCGCGGGCCACGAGGCTTGCGAGCATGAAAACAGGCAGGGACAGGCCGGTTGCGCCGGACAGGATGGTAATGACCTTGTAGGGGAAAGGGGTCACGCCTGCGATCAGAACGGCCCAGGCGCCGAAATCATTGTATCGGGCCTGGAAACCCGCGAAATGCTCGGTCTTGCCGTAAAACTCCAACACCGGCAGGCCGATCGAGTCAAAGAACACCGCCCCGATGTAATAGCCGAAGGCCCCCCCAAGCACCGAACTGACCGTTGCAATCGCCGCAATCAGAAAAGCGCGGCGTGGGGCAGCGATGATCATCGGGATCATCAGGATATCCGGCGGGATCGGAAAGACGGAGCTTTCGATGAAAGCCACAAAGCCCAAGGCCCAAAGGGCATGGCGTGATTGCGCAAGGCTAAGCGTCCAATCGTATAAAGCGCGGATCATCGAGATCTCCGGTCAGGGTTGGCGCGTTGCATCATGCAGCGCGCGGCGGGTCAAGGGACAAACAGGCTTCCTGCAGAGGCGCGGCTGGGCTAAAACGATGAAAATGGTGGGAGTGTAGCGATGAAGTGGCAAGGACGGCGCGAAAGCCGGAATATCGAAGACCGTCGGGGCCGCAGCAGTCGGACGCGCACGGCAGGTGGGGTCGGGGGTGTCGGCCTTATTGCCGTGTTGGTTGTGGGGTATTTTCTGGGCATAGATGTGACGCCTTTGTTGCAAGACCAAGGGGGCGGGCAGCTTTCCGCGCCCGAGCCGATTACGGCGGCGGATGAACAGGCGGGCAGATTCGTCTCTGTCACCCTTGCCGATACCGAAGAGGTTTGGGCCGAGGTCTTTCGCGACCAACTTGGCCGCAGCTATACCCCTGCAACGCTTGTCCTGTTCAAAGGGGTGACGGGGTCGCCTTGCGGCGGGGCATCGGGCGCGTCGGGGCCTTTCTATTGCCCGGGCGACAAGAAGGCCTATCTCGACACCGATTTTTTCGTGACATTGGACCGGCAGCTTGGCGCGGGCGGGGATTTTGCCGCAGCCTATGTCGTCGCCCATGAAATCGCGCATCACGTCCAGAACGAACTGGGCATCCTGTCGCGCGCCAATGAGGTCCGCGCGCAGGTCTCGCAAGCTGAAAGCAATGCGATTTCGGTACGCATAGAGCTGCAAGCTGATTGTTTTTCAGGGATTTGGGCGCGTGCGGCACAAGAGAAGTTCGGCTCTATCGATCGCGGTGATCTGGAAGAAGCGGTGAATGCGGCACGCCAGATCGGCGATGATACGTTGCAGCGCAATGCGGGGCAGCGGCCCAATCCGCATAGCTTCACGCATGGCACGGCAGAGCAACGCTCGCGCTGGTTTGTGACCGGGTATCAATCGGGGCAAGTTGCGGCTTGTGATACGTTTTCAACCCCCAACCTGTAACGCAAACGCGCCTTGCCTGCATGAATTCTGACAAGATTCCGCAGGAAGCGAAATTGTTGCTTTCTGCTGATTGACGCGCCCCGCAAGTCGCGATACATCGCACCCACTGGGCCCGAGTGGCGGAATGGTAGACGCAGGGGATTCAAAATCCCCCGTCGCAAGACGTGCGAGTTCGAGTCTCGCCTCGGGCACCAGTTTTCAAAAACCGATTCTAGCTTTTAGGCAAATATGTGGCGAATTTTAGGCCATATGATTCGGTCTCATTAACCAGGACTGTCGCTAATTCGCGGGTATATCGCGCAAAATTCGGGCATTGGTTCCTGGATGCGTACGATACAATGGCCGCAGGACCAGAAAGTTGCCTGAAAATCTTTGAATTGGTTAATCATAGAATCGGTGTTTCCATTGTTTCCAAACAGGAAAACCGGAATGTTTGATTTTTGAAGATTTCAGCGCTTTCCTTACCATAAATCGAACCGGACCTGACAATCTAGACAAGTTGACCATTCGCTTTTGGAAACAAAACAAGCATCGCGATTTTCCTCCAAGGCGATTTTGTGGCTCGAATTCAATGGGCTGGTCAGGTCTTCGGCGCCCTGGAGCGCCATGATTTCCCTTTTACGGGGCAGCAACCAACTGTATGAATTAAGCGTCCTATCTGGGAAGGACATGGCCGTGGGGGCGGTCGATTTGAGTGGTGTGTATCGCACAGTCTTTGTGCCTATGCATGGTAAGATGCTGCTAATCTGAGGGCTCGCTCTCGTTAAAGGTCGGTAGGGCATGGCGTCCCGGCTGGCCTGTTGTGCAATATCTTTAATTCTCACTCCGTCGAACTGGCTTCGTTGTGGCGTAGAGACCGGGTTGTCCGGTTCGCGTTGATCTTGCGGCCAGTCGGTCGTGTTTGATGGGGCGTCCTTGGTAGTCACCTAGGGTCTCTGCTGATGTGAGGAATTTGGAAGATGCCGATCTTTGCTCTTTATAACTTTGACGACACCGACCTTCAGGCGTTGGATTCCGCCACCGGGAACGGCATGCAGAATGGTGCCTATTTCGATGGCGCCATGCCGGTTGGCGGACGGGCCATTCTGGATGGTGTCGACGACAAGGTGAAGATTTACCCGAGCGAGACGTTCCAGATGGACCGGGGCACCTTGGAAATCCAGTTTTCGCAGACGGCGCATGTCGGGGATTACCCCAACACTGTATTGTCGCGCGACACCGAAACCGAAACGCCCGGCGGTTACCGTATCGAGGTGATGCCGGATGGTTCCGTGCTGATCTCGCATGAAACCGCAGGCGACACGACGACGTTCCAGACCGAGGCCGGATTTGTTAATCCGGGTGATGAGGTCAATGTCGTCTATTCCTGGGATGTGACCAGCGGCGGCTCTTTGCAGATCAGCAACCTGACCACCGACGCAAGTTTTGAAGAGGCCGTTCCTGCGGGCCTGACGATGGATCAGGGTCCGATCAGCCAGCCCTGGATGATCGGGGCAGGGCAGTCGCAATCCGATGCGGGCGCTTTGAACAATCTTGACAACCATTTCCAAGGGTCGGTCGAGATGTTCTCTCTGTCCGACACGGTTGATAACGCCTCGGGCGACCCGACGGCTAATCCAGATGTGGCCGAAACGGATGAAGACACGCCAATTGACGTGATCCCCGTTCTGGCGAATGACACCGACCCGACTGGCGACACCTTGACTGTCACCGGCACACCGACCGCGGAAAATGGCACCGTTGGTGTGAACCCGGATGGTACGCTCAACTATACCCCCAACCCGGATTTCAACGGAACGGATACCATCACCTATACGATCACCGATCCTGATGGAAACGAGTCCAGCAGCACAGTTACCGTCACCGTAAATCCTGTCAATGACGCCCCTGTCGCGGTGGATGATACGGAAACCGGCACCTATAACGAGCCGGTTGTGATCGACTTGATCGGCAATGACACCGATGTAGACAATCCCAATGCCGAACTGACGATTTTTGGTACGCCAACTTCGGCA
>JBFHGI010000006.1:0-17818 GCA_041583175.1 Pseudorhodobacter sp.
AACGCGTTGCGCGCCAGCTATGACACGCTGTTCACCTCGGGCGGCATCGGCCCGACACATGACGATATCACTGCCGAGGCGGTTGCCGCCGCCTTTGGCGTGGCGATCACCAAGCGCGCGGATGCGATGGCCCTGCTGGCCGCCCATTACGAACGCACAGGAATGGAATTCAACGAGGCGCGGCAGCGCATGGCGCGCATTCCCGATGGGGCCACGTTGATTGACAATCCGATCTCCATCGCGCCGGGATTCACGCTGGAAAATGTGCATGTGATGGCCGGCGTTCCGAATATCTTTCAGGCGATGGTCGCCTCCGTTCTGCCGACGCTGACCGGCGGGGCGCCACTGCTCAGCCAGTCCTTGCGCGTCAATCGGGGCGAGGGGGAGGTGGCCGGCCCGTTCGGAACACTGGCCGAGGCGTTTCCGGACCTGTCGATGGGGTCCTACCCTTTCACCAGCAACGGAAGCTTCGGTACAAATCTGGTGATCCGTGGCACCGACCCCGCCCGCATCGATGCCGCCATGACGCGCCTGGCGGCCTTGTTCCCCGCATGACGCCCCAATGGGTCTATGACGTGCTGGAACAAAGCTGGCCCGCTGCCGGCACGCAGCGCGTTGGTCCCTGGTTGATCCGCGCAGGTAAGGGCGGCGGGCAGCGTGTGTCAGCCGCCACAGCCGAAGACACCGTTGGCACAGCGGATATTCCACAGGCCGAAGCCGCGATGCAGGCCTTGGGGCAGGACCCTTTGTTCATGCTGCGCGACCGCGACGCTGTGCTGGACGCAGTTCTGGAGGCGCAAGGCTACCGCAAGCATGATCCGGTCGTCGTTTACGCCGCCCCGACTGCCATGCTTGCCAGTCCTGCGCCTTCGCCGATGACCGCTTTTCCAAGCTGGCCACCGCTTGCCATAGCGGCCCAGATCTGGGCCGATGCCGGAATCGGACCGGGGCGGATTGCGGTGATGGAACGGGTGACAGGCCCGAAAACGGCCATTCTGGGGCGCGTGAAAGACAGGGCGTCGGGGGTGGCTTTTGTCGCCTGCTACGGTGAAACGGCGATGTTGCATGCGCTGGAGGTGGTGCCGAACCTGCGTCGGCAAGGTTCTGCCAACAACATCATGCGGATGGCTGCTATCTGGGCGCAAGATCATGGGGCAAACCGGCTTTGCCTTGCCGTAACGGCGGCGAACACAAATGCGCGCGCGCTCTACGCTTCCCTTGGAATGGAAGTTGTGGGAACATATCATTACCGGAAGAAATAACCCATCAAAGCAGGGGCCGGAGCAGTGAGACCAGACCGCAACGCCACGCCTCGACAGGCCCGGCCTGCGCCCCTTCGGGCGGGGGTTTTGGTGGTGTGCGGGGTATTGGCAGCGAATGCGGCGGCTGCCCTTACGTTTGAATTTCCCGGCCCTGCCACGCCATCCGCGACGCTGAGCATAACCGGTGCCAGCTACCCTTTGCCGACCGCACGCTGGGAAAAGACGGGCCTGCCGACCAAGGCGATCGAAGGCAGGGTCGAACGCACCGCTTGGCATATTGATGCGCCGAAACTGACCAGCCTTGACCTTATGGCGCCATTGCGCGCGCAAATCATCAGCGCCGGTTTCCAGCCCGTGTTCGAATGTGAAACCGAAGGCTGCGGCGGCTTTGACTTCCGCTTTGCAACCGAAGTCATGCCCGAACCCGAAATGCATGTGGACCTCGGCGATTTCCGCTTTTTGTCGGCGGAGCGGCAGGGGCCGAACGGGGTCGAGGCCATCGGCCTTTTGGTCAGCCGCTCTGCCAGCAAGGGGTTTGTGCAAGTCACCCGCGCGGTGGAAGAGCAAAGCGCGCCGCTTTTTGCCGCGACCAACAAGGTTGGCAGTGAACTGGCACCAACTGCGGGTGAGACTGTGACGCTTGCCATGTCCAACCGCCCGCCGCTGCTGCCCAGCGCGCAAGCTGGCGTGGCGCATCTGGTGACAGGCGGGTCTGTGGTGCTGGAAGGTTTGGTGTTTGACACCGGATCGACCGAATTGACCGAGGGCCGCTATGCCGCGCTGGCCGAACTGGCGGAATGGCTGGCCGATAATCCGGACAAAACCGTGGCTTTGGTTGGCCACACCGATGCTTCTGGCGGGTTAGAGGCGAATATCGCGATTTCCAAACGGCGCGCGGCCTCTGTTCGGGCGCGGCTGATCGGGGCCTACGGCATTCCCGCCGCGCAGTTGGAGGCACAAGGCGTCGGCTATCTGTCCCCGATCGACAGCAACCTGACAGAAGAAGGCCGCCAGAAAAACCGAAGGGTCGAGGCCATATTGACCTCGACCCAATAGCAGACCGGGAAAACGGAAGGTCTGTCGGCTTACCAGTTATCGGGGCCTTTGTCGGAATAGCGCCGCGCCAGAAAATCAATGAAAGCACGCACTTTGGGCTGGGTAAAGCGCCCCGGCGGGTAGACGGCATAAACGCCCAGTGTCTCGACCGGCAGACCGGGAATCGCTTCTTCCACCTGCCCGCGCTTCAACGCATCCGCGTAAAGGAACGACGGCAGATAGGCGATGCCAAGACCGGACACGGCCGCGTTCAGCAAGGATTGCCCGTCGTTCACCGTCAACCAGCCAGCGGTCCGCACCTGACGCTTTTCGCCCGATGGTGCGGGAATCTTCCACACATTGCCATTGGCCTGGTTGGAGTAATGCAAAAGCTTGTGTTCGTTCAGGTCGTCGATCTTCATCGGGCGACCATATTTCTGGAAATAGCTGGGCGAGGCGATCATGCGCTTCGTTGTTTCCGTCAGTTTCCGGGCGCGCAGCGAGCTATCCTCCAGCTCGCCGATGCGCACGGCCATGTCAAACCCTTCGGAGATCAGCTCGACATAGCGGTTATTCAGGACCATGTTCACCGTGATGTCTGGATATTCCAGCAGGAAATCCCCCAGGATCGGTGACAACAGGTTGACCCCGAAATCGGTGGCCACAGAGATCCGCAGCAAACCCGAAGGTGCCGATTGCATCGAGGTGACAAGCGCATCCGCTTCACCCGCGTCATTCAGAACGCGGCGGGCGCGGTCATAATAGGCAAGGCCAATTTCGGTCGGGCTCACACGGCGCGTGGTCCGGTTGAGCAATCGCGCACCCAAACGGGCCTCAAGCGAAGAAACGTGCTTGGAGACGGCAGATTTGGAAATCCCCATCTTCTTGGCCGCATCGGTGAAGCCCCCTTGGTCCACCACGGTGGCGAACGCTTCCATTTCGGTTAGTCGGTCCATTGTTTCCCCATGCGGTAAGTGCAGGTCTATTGCCCCTTACTGTTCCCCAAATCGGGCAAGATAGGGGCGCTGGTGCGGCCAGTAAGGGGTAATTGCGGGGATCGTTAATGGCAGCGCAACAAAACGGGGCTGGCAAGAAGGCGCGGATTCAAGCCATTCCAACCGGCAGGAAAAGGGCAAGAAAGCCGGCATCGGCGGGAAATTGTTATTGTTTACCGCAGGTTTAGGCGGCCATCCGTCGGGGATTTCCGCTCATCGCTGCGCCCTATGGAAAGCTGTTCCCCGGCTGGCTAGCTCTATTCTCAAGCGGGGGCATGGTGCCACCGCCGCAACCCAGAGAAGGACTATGATATGACCCGTTTGATGATCGCCCTCGGCCTTGTTGCTGGCCTGACCGCCGCCCCGGTCTTGGCGCAAGAGGCAACAACAATCCCCGATATTGATGGCAACGGCATGTGGTCGCTGGACGAGTTGCGGCTCAACTATCCAAGCCTGACCGAAGAAACCTTTGCCGCGATGGATACATCGGCGGATGGTCAGGTCGATCAGGCAGAGCTTGATGTCGCAATGGGGGCAAACCTCCTGGTTGCCGAGTAAGCCCCCCTGCCGGGAAGCCCCCCCCGGCGCAGGCTTTGCAGGACCACAGCCCCTGCAAAGCCTGCACAATCACTCGACCGGCGGGTTAGAATTTCGCTGCCAGTCGTGCGCCCTGATCTATCGCCCGCTTTGCATCCAGTTCCGCCGCCACATCCGCGCCGCCGATCACATGATGCGCTATTCCCGCCGCTTCCAGCGCATCCGCCAGACTGCGGTTCGGCACCTGCCCCGTACAAAGCACAATCGTATCCACGGCCAGCAATTCCGGCCCTTCCTTGGTCCCGAGTTGCAAGCCTTCCGGCACAATCGCATCATAGCTGACGCCGCCGCGCATCTGCACCTGCTTCATCTGCAAGGCGGCGCGGTGGATCCAGCCCGTCGTCTTGCCCAATCCCCGCCCCGGCTTTTCGGCCTTGCGCTGCAACAAGGTCACCGCCCGCGCAGGTGCCTCGGGCTGCGGGCCAGCAGCAGCGAGGCCCCCCGGCACCCGTGCCGGATCCCCGACGCCCCATTCGCGCTTCCAAAGCTCAAGATCCTCGGTCGGGCTTTCGCCGGAATGAACCAGATATTCGGCCACATCAAAACCAATGCCACCCGCACCCACCACAGCCACGCGGTTCCCCACAGGCGCGCCCGTCAACACCGCCTCATAACCCAAGACATGGGCAGCATCCTGCCCCGCAATGCCCGGATCGCGCGGCGCGACCCCCGTGGCCACGACAACCTCGTCAAAACCTATCAAATCCTGCGGTGTGGCACGGTGGTTCAAACGCACCTGCACGCCGGTTCGCGCAAGCATTTCACCAAACCAGTCCACCAAGCCGCGGAACTCCTCCTTGCCGGGCACCACTTTGGCAAGGTTCAGCAAACCGCCGATCTGGCCGGAGGCCTCGAACAAGACCACCTCATGCCCGCGCTGCGCCGCCACAATCGCGCACATCATACCCGCCGCGCCACCGCCCACGATTGCCACGCGCTTGGGGGCCGATGTCGGCTCATAGCGCAGCACCGTTTCCGCACAGGCGCGCGGATTGACAAGACAAGAGGTCAGCTTGCCGCTGAATGTATGATCCAGACAGGCCTGATTGCAGGCAATACAAGGCGCAATCTCTGCCGTTCTGCCCGTGGCGGCCTTGGCCACAAAGTCCGGATCGGCAAGGAACGGCCGCGCCATGGACACCATATCCGCCTGCCCTTCGGCCAATATCCCTTCGGCCACATCCGGCGTGTTGATCCGGTTCGAGGTGATCACCGGAATGGAAACCTCCGGCCGTAACCGCGCCGTCAGCCAGGCGAAAGCCGCGCGCGGCACCGAGGTGGCAATCGTCGGCACCCGCGCCTCATGCCAGCCAATGCCGGTGTTGAGCAGGCTCGCCCCCGCCGCCTCAACCGCCTTCGCCAGTAGCACGACCTCGTCCCAGGTGGAGCCATCCGGCACCAGATCGATCAGGCTGATGCGATAGATCAGAATGAAATCCGGTCCCACCGCCTCGCGCACCCGCCGCACAACCTCAACCGGCAAACGCATGCGGTTCTCATACGCGCCACCCCAACGGTCCTCGCGCTTGTTGACATGGCGGGCCAGAAACTGGTTCAGGAAATACCCTTCCGAACCCATGATCTCCACGCCGTCATAGCCAGCCTCTTGCGCGCGCTCCGCCGCCGTGACGATATCCGCGATCTGCTTCTCGATCCCCGCCTCATCCAACGCTTTCGGCACGAAGGGAGAGATCGGCGATTTCACGGCGCTGGCAGAAACACATTCCTTGCCATAGGCATAGCGCCCCGCATGCAGGATCTGCATGGCGATGCGGCCACCTGCCTCATGCACCGCATCCGTGACCTGCCGATGGTTGGCGATATCCTGCGCCGAAAACAGGCCCGCAGCACCGGGAAACACCCCGCCTTCGGCATTGGGTGCCATACCCCCCGTCACGATCAACGCAACCCCGCCGCGCGCCCGCGTGGCATAGAATTCCGCCACCCGTGCCCAATCGCCGGTTTCCTCCAGCCCGGTATGCATCGACCCCATCAAGACCCGGTTGGGCAAAGTGACATGGCCCAGATCAAGCGGAGCAAGTAGATGCGGATAGGATGACATGGGCATACCTCAGACAATTGCGCTGGCCCAACATGGCGTGATCGCCTGCGCCTGTCACGCCCAACGCGGCGTCACAACACAATCACAACCCGCTTTCTTTTCGGCAAAAATATCCCGGGGGGAATGCGCCGCAAGGCGCAGGGGGGCAGCGCCCCCGCCTCCCTAACCCGCCGTTTCCAGACAATGCCGCCGGAAAGCCCGCTTCAACATATCCAACTCTGCCCGCAGCAGGTCCATTTCTGCACGGATGTCATCTTCCATCGCCACCCCGGTGATGATGGTGAAATGCCCCAGCTTGTCCCCCGATACCGCATCGCGGATCAAAAAGGTCTGTACGCCTTCGGACAGAACCTCCACCGGGATCGGCACGCGCACCGCCCAGTCGCCGGCACGCTCGGGGATTTCGGTCACGCTGGTGCCCGCCACCGGGGCCTCCAGATGCAGCACCTCCAGCAAGGGCTGGCCGGACACGCCGCTCAGCACACCTTCCCACACGCCCGCGCGCAGCCGGGTCTTGACCAGTTTGGCTTCACCCATTTTGAGGCCCCAATTCTGCTTGCATCACAATTCCGCCCTCGGCCTGCGCGAGAAGGTCACATCCCGCAGGATGATCTGGTTCATCTCCGGACCTTCAAAGATCAGGTCGACCCAGATCCGCTCCACCCGTTTTTCGTTCAGTTTGGTATAGGCGAGGTCGAATTCCACCTTCACCTCTTCCTCGTTCAAGGGCAATTCGCGCACGACCTGTTCCACATTCGGCCCGTGCTTGATGTTCAACCGCGCAAAGATTTCCAGCGGTTTTTCCATTTCCACGATCGCATCCAGCCGGATCAGATGGGTCAGGCGCAGGCCCTCCACCGCTTCGGGCGGCAGTTCCAGCACCAGCGACAGGAAAGAGCCGTCAAACCGGAACACATCCATCCGCACCCCGAACGGGGCCAGATCGGATTCGCGCGTGTTGCGGATCTGGCGGACGGTCAGCTCGCTGCGGCGGCAATCATGGAACACGGTGGCCCCGTCACAAATCATCGCCTTGTTGAGCACCGAGGAAAATCCCGGCACCGGGATCGGCCCTTTCCACAAGGTTGGTCGCCAGGCCCAATCCGTGCCCATCGGCTTTCGGATCGCATTGGAGCCGATCACAGGCAGCGCCAGTTGGAGTTCGGCCAGATGGATCACCCGGTCCAGATTGCGCCGCAGGGAAAGCGCCTGCCCGCGATAGCGCCGCAGGCTTTCCAGATCCAGACCGGCTGCAAAATCTGCAAGCCTGCGCCAGCGCCGCAAGACACTCTGGTGCATCAATCGGTCGATCAGACGGTCGCCTTGTTTTGCCATGCTCTGCTTTGTCACTTCGGTTCTGAGTCACGCATATTGTTGACCATATGGAAACGATTCCTTTATTCACACAAAATCGTTAAGACTCCACCCCAAGCACAGTGGTTAACCAAAATTTAACGCACCCAGTCACCTAAGCGCCGTTCACCCGCCGCATCGCGGTGACAAAGCGGCTGATCAACCGTTGGCCTTCGCTCGCAGGGAGTGATCCGCCCTGACGCGGCCGCACGGTCAAGGTGATCAACTGCCCCTGCACCTGCATCAAGGCGCGCCAGGAATCCCGGCCTTGCCCCGCCCCGTCGCGCGTCAAGCGCAGCACCACGGCTCCGCCAAGGTCTTGCACCTCATGGACCTTGATCACATCCGTGCTGCCTTCGCCACGCAAGGCTCTTTGCCCCTCTGGCGTGCCGAAATAGGGTGCCAACACGGCAGAGGTCAGACGCAGACCATCGGCACTTCCCGGGGCCCCGATCGTGGCGGCCAGAATGGCACCCTGCCCCCCATCGCATGGGGCGAGGGCGACAAACTCGGCATTGCCGACACGCTGTCGCGCATTTTGAACCGGACAAAAGCCCTGCGGTCCAGCCACTTTCAGCCCGCCCAAAGCGATGGTTCGCGGGGGGGCCGATGTGCCCGTCCCGCCATCCGCTGCGACGCAGCCAGACAGCAGGACGGCGACAAGAAGGGCTTTACTGGTCCATATAGACATGGCGCTCTTCTTTCGCGCCGGGATGGGTCACAGCGCCAAGCCGCGCGCCGCCGACAAGGCGGGCATATTTCCACAGTGCGCCGCTGTCATATTCGGTCTGGCGCGGGCCTTTCCACTTTGCCTTGCGATCCGCGAGTTCGGCATCGGTAAGGTCAACCGACAATTCGCCCGTGATCGCGTTCAGGGTGATCACGTCGCCGTTTTGCAGCAAGGCAATCGGGCCGCCATGGGCCGCTTCTGGCCCGACATGGCCGACGCAGAAGCCACGGGTCGCGCCCGAGAAACGGCCATCGGTGATCAGCGCCACCTTCTTGCCCATGCCCTGACCCGACAGCGCTGCCGTGGTCGAGAGCATCTCGCGCATGCCGGGGCCGCCGGCGGGGCCTTCGTTGCGGATGACGATGACTTCGCCTTCTTTGTACTGGCGGGCCTTCACCGCCTCGAACGCATCTTCTTCACATTCGAACACGCGGGCGGGGCCGGTAAAGACCTGCTGCTCTTGAGACATACCCGCCACTTTCACGATCGCGCCTTCGGGGGCGACGTTCCCCTTGAGGCCGACAACACCACCGGTTTTGCTCAGCGGAGCGGAAACAGGGTGAATGACGCGGCCATCGGCCTCCCCCTGGATACGGTCAAGCTCTTCGCCGATTGTGCGGCCCGAAGCGGTGATGCAGTCTTCATGCATCAGGCCCGCTTTGCGCAGTTCCTTCATCACGACCGGAACGCCGCCCGCTTCATAGAGGTCTTTGGCCACATATTGGCCGCCCGGTTTCAGATCGACGAAATAAGGCGTGTCGCGGAAAATCTCGCACACATCAAACAGATCGAAATCGATCCCCGCCTCATGTGCGATGGCAGGCAGGTGCAAGCCTGCGTTGGTAGAGCCGCCGGTGCAGGCCACAACGCGTGCCGCATTTTCCAGCGACTTGCGCGTGACGATATCGCGGGCGCGGATGTTCTTCTCGATCAGGTTCATCACGGCGACGCCCGAAGCCTCGCCATACATATCACGCGACTCGTAGGGCGCAGGCGCACCGGAGGAGTTCAACAGTGCCAGACCGATAGCCTCGGACACGCAGGCCATGGTGTTGGCGGTGAACTGGCCGCCACAGGCCCCGGCAGAGGGGCAAGCGATGCGTTCCAGAATTTCCAGCTCGGCATCCGACATATTGCCGGCTTGGTGCTGGCCTACCGCCTCGAACACGTCTTGCACGGTCACGTCCTTGCCGTTCAACCGGCCCGGCAGGATCGACCCGCCATAGATGAACACCGACGGCGTGTTCAGCCGCACCATCGCCATCATCATGCCGGGCAGCGATTTGTCACAACCGGCAAGGCCCACAATCGCGTCATAGCAATGGCCGCGCATGGTCAATTCCACGGTGTCGGCAATCGCCTCACGGCTCGCCAAACTGCTGCGCATGCCTTCATGGCCCATCGCGATACCATCGGTCACGGTGATCGTGGTGAACTCGCGGGGCGTACCGCCGCCCTTTTTCACGCCACCCTTCACCGATTGCGCCTGACGGTTCAGCGCGATGTTGCAAGGTGCAGCCTCGTTCCAGCAGGTCGCGACACCAACCCAGGGCTGGTGAATCTCCTCCTCCGAAATCCCCATGGAATAGAAGTAGGACCGGTGCGGCGCGCGCGCTGGCCCTTCGGTCACATGGCGGGACGGGAGTTTGGATTTGTCGAAACGCTGGTTGGTCATGGCTGGTCCTCCGGGAATTCGCTTGCGCAAAGGGATAAAGCGGCCACGCGAAAGGGGCAAGACGCGATTGCACGCCACGCGCCGCCCGCATAGGCTTTGTACCAAGGAAAGGGGCCAAATGCGCGGCATCACCTCTCTCAATCTGCTGGAACGGCTGGGAAAGACGCGGCTTTCGCGGCATTTCTTCGCACGCGATTTCCTGTATTCCGAGATCGGCAATTTCCACGCAATGCAAAACCTGCCCGAGGATGTCGATCTGTTCCTTGCGGCGGGCCGCGCGTTCTGCACCGAATTGCTGGACCCGATGGTGGAAACCTTTGGCCCCATTGCCGTGCGTTCTGCCTATCGCAGCCCACAGGTCAACAGGTTCGGCAATGACCACGACCTGAAATGCGCACGGAACGAGGCGAATTACGCGGGCCATATCTGGGACAGGCGCGACGGCGCGGGGCGGATGGGGGCCTGCGTTTCGGTGGTGGTGCCGTGGTTTGCCGATCAGTATAATCATGGCCGCGACTGGCGCGACCTTGCGTGGTGGGTGCATGACCATCTGCCCTATCACGAGATGTGGTTTTTCCCCACAAATGCCGCCTTCAACCTGACATGGCGCGAGGCACCGGCGCGGGTGATTTCATCCTATGTCGCCCCGCGCGGCAAGCTTCTGGCGGCTGGGGCGGAGCCTGCGGAACCGCTCGCCGCCCGCCGCGCGCGCTATTGCGACTTTCCGGCGTTCAGGGGCATAGACTACCCTGCCATTCCCGCCCGATGGGCCAAAGCGAAGGATTAGACCATGCCCGACTACGCCGCCATCGCCAGCAAACTGGCAGGCCAACCGGATCTTTATTCTGCGCTGCATCGCTCTGCCGCAATTGACGGGCCCTTGTCCCTGGACCCCTTGCTGGCTGCATGTGGCAACGAGGTGGCGGCGCGGCTTTCCTCTATCGATCAGGGGCTTTTGCGCGCCATCTTGCGGTCTGGCGGCGGAATGGATGCGGTGGAAGGCGCGTCCGCCATTCTGGACCATCTGAAGACTGCGGCCAAAGCCCCGATGTTCCGCCCCGGGATTATGGCAGGCCCAAGCATCGCCTTGCCCACGGGAGGGCAGCGCGCCGATATGCCCGCGTTTTCCGACCGCGCCTTTGACGACTGGTTCGCGCAGCAAGGCGTGCCCTATGGCATCGGGCTTTATGGCGAGAACCGATCCGTTTACGCCAGCGACCAATTCGCGGATTTGGCCAGCCATGAACGACGTACCGTGCATCTGGGGATTGATGTTTTTGCCCCGGCGGGCACCCCTGTCTACGCGCCGCTGGCCGGAACGGTCCGGCATCTGACCTATCAATCCGACCCGCTGGATTACGGCCATGTGCTGATACTGGAACATGGTGACGGCCCCGCGCCCTATTTCACGCTATACGGGCATCTGGCGGACAGCCTGCCGGATTTGCTGTCCGAAGGCGCGCGGGTAGAGGCGGGCGCGTTAATCGCCCATCTTGGCGATTGGCATGAGAACGGTGGCTGGGCACCACATCTGCATTTCCAGATCATGACAACGATGTTGGAGCAGACGGGTGGTAATTTCTTTGGCGTGGGCCACGCCAGTCTCTGGGGCGTCTGGTCGCAGATTTGTCCCGACCCGAATGTGATCTTGGGACTGGATGAGGCGCGGTTCCGGCCATGAAGCGGCTTTATTGGGGGGCATTTATGGCGCTTTGCACGGTCTTCGCCCACCCCGCCACGGCACAGGATTGGGCTGCGCAGAAATGCGCACTTTACGCTTTGGCGGTTGAGGATGCCCTCGTGATTCTGGGGCGGGAGGGATTGGCCGACAGCTTTCTAGCGCAGAATGCAGAATTCATCGCGTCGGGCTGTGTCGCCCCGCGCAAAATCTGCGGCACAACAAGGCAAGAGCTGGATTTTGCCAATATGCTGACGATCATGACCATGAATGAAGGCATGGCGAGCACGTTTGTCCCCTTCGGCTGCGACTGAAGGGCCTAGCCCTGCGCCACCACCTCGACGCAGAGAACAGTTGGCAGGTGCCGCGCGATCTCATCCCAGCTTTCCCCTTCATCTACGCTGGCGAAAACCGAGCCGGAATTGGTGCCGAAATAAAGTCCCGTCGGCGTGGCGGCATCCACCGCCATCGCCTGCCGCAACACGGTGAAAAAGCAATTTTGGGTGGGAAGGCCTTTGGTTTTGGCCGCCCAGCTTTGCCCGCTATCTGTGGTCTTGTAGACGGCGGCAGAGGCCTTGGGCGGGTAGCGGCCCTGTGTGTCGCCGTTCAGGGGCAAGACCCAGGCGGTGGCCGGATCGGTTGGATGCGCGGCGACGGGAAAGCCGAAGGTGGAGGGCAGGCCCGCCGTGATATCCTGCCATGAGCGGCCACCATCGGGGCTGCGGAAGGTGCCGTGGTGGTTTTGCTGATAGATCACCTCTCCGCCCCCTGCCGCGCGGGCCATGTTATGCACGCAATGGCCGATTTCGTGGCCGCAGGGGCCATGATCGTGAGCTGTGTCAGAGGCATTGTCCAACCGGTTCCGGCGGTCCCATGTGGCGCCACCATCCTCCGTCGCGAAAACGCCCGCCGCCGAAATCGCGACCCACAGCTTGGCGGGGTCTGCCCGGTCGGCAAGGATGGTGTGAAGCGTCAGCCCCGCGCCACCGGGTTGCCAGCTATCGCCCGAAGGGTGGTCACTCAGGCCCTGAACCCGCGCCCAGTTCTCGCCGCGATCATGGCTTGCATAAAGGGCTGCAGGTTTGGCACCGGTGTAAAGCGTATCGCCCGCAAGGCACAGCGACCAGAGTGCCGCAATCTCGCCCTTGAAGGGCGCATCCGGTGCGGGACCATGCCCGACATAGGCCGCGATTTCGGGATCATTGGCGAGCATCTCGTCAAACTGCCCATTGGCCAGCAGGCTCAGTTCCCATGTCGCGCCGCCATCTTCGGACCGCCAGACGCCCGCACCAAACATCTCGTTGCCACCCGCCGCCCAAATCGTTCCTGTCTTGGGGTCGCTGGCAAAATGGTTGATCGGCCAGCCGTCACAATGCGGACCGGAAAGCTGCCACTGGCTGCGATCTGCCGAGGCCTGCAACAGGAATGCGCCCTTGGTCGTACCAATCAGAACTGTTGTCAGCGCCATGCATACCCCCCGTGATTTACGGGGATGCTAGCAAGTTTTCCGCGAATCGTCTTTGATTTCTGACCCTGCGCAGCAACAATAACGGGCCATGAAAGTGGTCACGGCCCCCGTCACAATCCGATCCTTCTGCGCCTGACTGACCTTGGCGGTGATGCCAAAGAGCAGCCGGTTGAACAAATCGGCGCGGCACATCTCGCCAAAAAGATCGGCAGCAAGGGCTTTATCCTCGATCCGGACCTCGCCGCGCGCCTCGGCCTCGGTCAGATATTCGACCAGACGGTCGCGGGCCATCGCGGGGCCGGTTTCATAAAACTGGCGCCCCAATTCTGGAAACCGCTCACTTTCCGCGACGACGACGCGGAACATGCGAAGGTAGAAATCGGAGGTGAAGAAATCGACCAGCGTGACAGCCGCAATCGCGAGCGCGTCCTTGAGCCGGACATCATGGCCGATCTTGCCTTCGGCCTCGCTGACCTGACGGCAGCATTCGGCCTTGGCCACTTCCAGAAACAGCAGGCGCTTGTCGGCAAAATAGCTGTAGAGCGTGGCCTTGGAGACACCGGCGGTGCGCGCGATATCATCGACGCTGGCCCCTTCGAACCCCTGCGCCAGAAAGACGCTGCGCGCGCCTTCCAGCACGTCATCGTATTTGCGGCCCTTGCGGGTGGGTTGTGTGGCTGCGCGCATCGGTTCTCCCCTTAGCGCGCAGCATAGACCGGACAGTTCAGGTCACGCAAGCAACAGCCTGATGTCAGGATCGCTGACACCCCTGCGGGGCACCGGGCTGCGTGGCATCAGTGCACCCTTGCGACGCGGGGGCTGTGACGGGCGGTGTAGTCGGCCAAGTCAGACGCGGCAGGTCTGAAATGTTCTGGGCCACAGCGGGCAGCGCGGCCCCGAGGCTAAG
The DNA here is from genome assembly GCA_041583175.1 of Pseudorhodobacter sp. GTDB lineage: Bacteria > Pseudomonadota > Alphaproteobacteria > Rhodobacterales > Rhodobacteraceae > Pseudorhodobacter. The sequence continues at coordinate 13,763 of JBFHGI010000006.1, forward strand.
AGTAAGGGCAACCATAAATGCGCGGGCGTTCATTTTTTGATCCTTTCATATAACTAAACTGGTTAGTTCAGTTATGCATGCGCCTAGTCAGCCCGATTCGCAAGCCTAAACTAAACCGTTCGGTTCATTTTTTTCATGCGCATTCGGGGTTGCCTTTCCTGCCGGCGCCAGTATCTTAGAACCATTCTAAATTGGAGGTTCGCATGATCCCTGGCTTTTCAAACCGCCGCAGGTTTTCAGACCTCAGCGAACAGGAAATCCTCGCGCTGGCCATCTCATCCGAAGAGGATGACGCGCGCATCTATCGCAGCTATGCCGAGCGGCTGCGCACGGATTACCCCGCTTCGGCAGCGGTGTTCGATGGAATGGCCGAAGAGGAAGACGGGCATCGCCAAAGATTGATCGACCTGCATGTGGCGCGCTTCGGCAAGGTTATCCCCCTGATCCGGCGCGAACATGTGGCAGGCTATTATGCGCGCCGCCCCGTCTGGCTGACGGAAAACCTCGGACTGGAGAAAATCCGGGGCGAGGCCGCCGCTATGGAAAACGAGGCGCATGATTTCTATCTGCGCGCGGCAGCGCGCACGACGGATGCCGCAACCCGCAAGCTGCTGGGCGATCTGGCGGCGGCAGAGGCCGCACATGAAGACCGCGCCGATGCGTTGGAGGCGGAACATCTGGGCGGTGATGCGCGCGCGGCAGAGGACCGCACGGCCCATCGGCAATTCGTGCTGACCTGGGTGCAGCCCGGCCTGGCGGGGTTGATGGATGGCTCTGTTTCCACCCTCGCCCCGATTTTCGCGGTGGCCTTTGCGACGCAGGATAACCACACGACATTGCTTGTCGGTCTGGCGGCCGCCATTGGCGCGGGGATTTCGATGGGCTTCACCGAGGCCGCCTCGGATGACGGGCAGCTTTCAGGGCGCGGGTCGCCGATCAAGCGCGGGATTGCGGCGGGGGTGATGACAACTCTGGGCGGTTTGGGCCATGCACTGCCCTATCTGATCCCTGATTTCTGGACAGCCACTGTCATCGCGATCGCGCTGGTGTTCGTGGAGCTTTGGGCGATTGCCTGGATCCAGAACCGCTATATGGAAACCCCGTTCCTGCGGGCGGCGTTTCAGGTGGTGTTGGGCGGCGGGCTGGTGCTGGCGGCGGGCATGTTGATCGGCGCCGGGTAGGCGGGGACGCGCCCCCCCTTAGAACCAAACCGAACACCCGGGGGGCCTGCCCCCCGGACCCCCGGGGATATTTTTGACCAGATGAAAGCGGGACGGGGTCTAAGCCATTGGCGGCCAAGCGTCGATGATCGCGATGGCTTCCTCGGCGGTTTCGACAAAGCGGAACAGGTTTACATCCTCAGGTGAGATGGTGCCAGCCTCGGACAAGGCGTCCCAGTTGATGATGCTTTGCCAGAAGTCCTTGCCGAACAAGAGGAACGGCACCGGCTTCATGCGTCCGGTCTGGATCAGCGTCAGGCTTTCGAACATCTCGTCCAGCGTGCCGAAGCCGCCGGGAAAAACGCAGATCGCCGCGGCGCGCATCAGGAAGTGCATTTTGCGGATCGCGAAATAGTGGAAGTTGAAACACAGATCCGGCGTGACATATTCGTTGGGGGCCTGCTCATGCGGCAAGACGATATTGAGGCCGATGCTTTGCCCCCCCGCCTCATGCGCGCCGCGGTTTCCCGCTTCCATCACGCCGGGGCCGCCACCTGTGACGATCACGTTCTCGCGGCCATAACTTGCCATGGAGCGTTCGGTCATCAGGAAAGCGAATTTCTGCGCCTCGGCGTAATATTTTGTCAGTTTTGCCAGCGTTTTGGTGCGGGCCTGATCCTTATGCGCGGGGTCTGGAATGCGGGCGCCGCCGAACAGCACGATCGTGCTGTCGATGCCACGCTCATCCATCACCAGTTGCGGCTTCAAAAGCTCCAGTTGCAGGCGGACGGGGCGCAGCTCTTCCCGGCACATGAATTCGTTGTCATTGAACGCAAGGCGATAGGCAGGCGCGCGGGTTTGCGCGGTATCGGGTATCTGGCGGGCGGCTTTTACGTCCTGCTCACTGTCGCGGAACGGATGCTTGCGGGAATCGTCTTTCATAGGGCGCTTCTTTCAACGGGCAATTCTATTGGCCTCAGGCTAACGGGCTTTGCCGCCCGAGGAAAGCCAAGAGGACGTGACAGCCGGATTGGGTTGTTGCGCTAAGCCTGCCACGCCGTTAAACCCTGCGGGAACCTTATTCCGAGACTCTCAGCCAAGGATAGACAGCATGAGCAATGCCGCATTGGAAGCCGCAATCGAAGCCGCATGGGAGGCCCGTGACGGGATCAGCCCCGCCACCAAAGGTGAGACTCGCGATGCGATCGAGGCGACGTTGACCGCGCTGGACAGCGGCAGCCTGCGGGTTGCCGAAAAGCGCGGCGCGGATTGGCACGTCAATCAATGGGCCAAGAAAGCGGTGCTGCTGTCGTTCCGGCTGACCGATATGTATGAAATCTCCGGCTCCAATGGCGGGACGAACTGGTGGGACAAGGTTCCGTCAAAGTTTCAGGGCTGGACCGAGGCCGATTGGCGCAAAGCGGGCTTCCGCGCGGTTCCCGGCAGCATTGTGCGGAGGTCGGCCTATATCGCGCCGGGTGTGGTCTTGATGCCGTCTTTCGTGAATATCGGGGCCTATGTCGACGAAGGCTCGATGGTTGACGGTTGGGCCACGGTCGGGTCTTGCGCGCAGATCGGCAAGAATGTGCATCTGTCGGGCGGCGTGGGCATTGGCGGCGTGCTGGAGCCGATGCAGGCGGGGCCGACGATCATCGAGGACAACTGCTTTATCGGCGCGCGGTCGGAAGTGGTCGAGGGCTGCATCGTCCGCGAAGGCTCGGTTCTGGGGATGGGTGTGTTTATCGGCCAGTCCACCAAGATCGTGGACCGTGAAACCGGCGATGTGATGTATGGCGAAGTGCCTGCGGGGTCGGTGGTTGTTGCGGGCTCCATGCCGTCCAAGAACGGGATCAACCTGTATTGCGCGGTGATCGTGAAGAAGGTGGATGCAAAGACACGCTCCAAAACCTCGATCAACGAATTGCTGCGCGACTGATCGCGGCGCCATGCCCGCGCGGGGGTTCGCGCGGGCGCTTTCCGGCCAATGCAGAGCGTTTCAGCTTAACGACGCCGCGGCCAGATCGATGATGTCCTTGACGGCCTTGATGCGGGCGAAGGCCGTCCTGCCCTGACGCGCTACCAGCCACAGATCATGGTAGCGGCGTTTGCCAAGCGGCACGATTGCGATGGCCTGCTGATCGGGAAACGCCTCGACCCCGGATTTCGGCAGGATCGTGTAGCCCAGCCCTCGCGCCACCGGCACCGGTATCTGGCCGATCTGGTTGACGTATGTCCGGATGCGCAACTGGCTTGCGCCCATATACGCCTCAGGGAAATTGACGCCGAGCACGTCATCGGCATAGGCGAAGCCGTCCGGATGCGCGACGAAACCGAGTGCGTCAAGACGCTGAAGGCTCAGGCCGGTGGACGGAAAATCTGCGGGCAGCACCAGACAAAGCTCTTCTCGGGTCAAAGGCGATGCGGCGAGGCGAAGGTGATCGGGGTTTTCCGCCACGACACCAAGATCAAGCTCTCCGCCCAAGACGCCAGCCAGAATATCGGCCTGCGGCGCCGCTTTCAGACGGATCACAAGCTCTGGCGCATTCTGCATATGGCTAAGCAGCTGCGGATAGACCCAAAGCGCAAAACTGCCAGAGCAACCGATGCTGACAGTGCCGACATTCGGGTCATCCAGTTGCACCCTCTCTCGCAGGTCACGCTCTTGCACCCGTCTGGCCTGACCGACGGCAAGCAATGCCTCACCTGCCGGGGTCAGGGTGAAGGACTTTCCGTCTTTGAGGATCAGTGCCTTGCCCACCTGCTGTTCGAGCTTGCGCAAATGCTGCGACACGCCCGATTGCGTCATCCCCAGCCTGTCCGCCGTTCGGGTGAAATGGCCGATCTCACACAGCGCGGTGAAGGTTTCCAACCAACTTGCGTTAAGCATGTTCATCAC